>NZ_JANQIH010000121.1 GCF_028282265.1 Allomuricauda sp. | reverse complement strand
TGGCAATCACCGCTATGCCGTCCCTAACATGTGTGGCCCCATCCAACTCAACACCTTTAAAAGAAACGACTTTTTCTACTCCAGGTATTTTCATGGCCGCGGAGGAATCGTAACTTTCGAGTGAGCCCATAAATACAGGACATCGGGCAACAGCAGCATATTTCATTCCCGGGAGTCTGATATCTATGCTGTAAGGATGCATTCCAACAACAATATCAGGTATAATCTTGCTTTTTAAGCTATTCCCGATTAAGGTAAATTTTGAGCGATACTTTAGTGGGGTTTTGTCAAATAGCTCTCTATAGTTTTCTGGTACCACCACTTTTTCGGCCAATTGACCGTATTCCAATTTTTCGTCCGTGCCTAAAAGCCGTACAAAACTGTTTTCTGCGAAACATTGATCAACATAAACGGACCATTCTTTAGCTGCAGCTTCAATGAGCAGATTTTTGGCAAAGGCACCTGCTTTTCTCATCAAATCCCAATGTACAAGAATGCTGGTACTGCCTCCAGTGATATTTGCGACATCTTTTATGGGCTCGGCATACCTTATATGGATTTTAGACCAATCGGCTTCCAGTTCTTCAGCAATAATGGCCGAAAGACCGGTAGTCACTCCTTGTCCCATCTCATATTTGGTCAGGGAAACAAAGATGCTCCCATCAGAACGAATCTGTAAAAAATCGGTAATAGTTGTGGCTCCATCTTGGTGAAACCCATTTTCGAGTGATACCAGTGAGCCTTTAGCATTGGAATCTACCACTACATCACCCACACAGCTTTGCAAAAAATTAATACCGATTATAAGTCCACCCCCCGCAGCCGACGTTCTTTTTATGAATTGCCTTCGGGATACCATGTCTTTTTCCATTACACCTCACTTTTTTCTATTACCGAATTAAGTGCCTTTAGAATTCGTGGGTAAGTACCACATCGACAAATATTACCCTGCATGGCCTCAAGGATTTCACTTTCGGTAGGGTTAGGGTTGGCTTTTAGCAAAGCCAGAGCACTCATAAGCTGTCCACTTTGACAGTATCCGCATTGGGGTACTTGCTCCTTCACCCAAGCTTCTTGAAGTGAATGATAAGGACTTTCCTCCATCCCTTCGATGGTCAAGATTTTTTTTCCTTCGGCAAATTTTATAGGCAAACTACAGGATCTTACGGGGCGGTCATCAATCAAGATGGTACAGGCACCGCATTGCCCAATACCACACCCATATTTGGTTCCAGTCAATCCCAATACATCTCTCAGAGCCCATAAAATGGGCATATCTGAATCAAAATCTTGATTGTATTGTTTATTGTTAATAGTTAGCATCATGGTTTGCCTGTTTTATCGATTTGGTAAAATAGGGTAGGTCTGCCGTTTTCAAGTCTTCGAGAGACGAAAGACATGCCCAATCGCATAGCTACTCTCTGCGAAGCTATGTTGGGTTCATCAGTGGCGGCAACCAAATAGTTGTAACCCAATGTTTCGAACGCGTAGGCGATAATGGCGCGCCCTGCTTCGGTGGCCAGACCTTTATGTGTGTGCGGCTCAAGAAGGGCATAAATAAGTTGAGGTTGTGGTCCGTCAAAAAAGTGCCATAAACCTGCATACCCTATGGTTTCATCATTACTCGACAGCTTAATTTCCCAAAGCCCAAATTGGTCTTCTTCAAAATACCTTAGGTTTTGTTCCATGATTTCGTCAGCCGTTATAGCATCAATTTTTTCATCGTCCCAAAGAAATTTTCTAATAAACGCATCGTTGTTCAAAAGTTGAAACCTTTCCGTGTCTTCAGGAATAAATGGTAATAGGCGTAGCCGTCTTGTTTCAAGGGTTAACTCTTTCATTTTGATTAGATTTAAAAGAATCTTGGCTTGTACTTTTTACAATTGATAAAATGCGCAAGATTTCTCTATTAAACCGCTCTGGTTCTTCAAAGCATGGACTATGTCCAGACTTTTCAAATTTTATAAACTCCTTTTTCGGAGCATTTAACGTATTATGATATTCTTCGACCAATTCCCAAGGGGTGTTATAATCATGGGCTCCTGAGATAAAAAAAACAGGAACCTCAAATTCTTGGTATTTTTCAGGAATGTTGTAATTGTTGAAATCTGGGTCATAAATGATGTTTCCTGCAGAGAATCCTGAACTTTTACCATATCGTACCAAGTCTGCAAAGGAATATTCCCTGGATAGCCATATGTTTCCAATCCAATCGGAATAATTTGTTTTTCCATATCGCTCACCACCAAATTTTAGTAACCAGTGTTTTTGTCTCACCAATCCCCAGAAACCATTTTTGTACATCGTTTGAAAATCCCCAGAACTGGGCGGTCCACTTTCATTTAGGTCTTTAAGGGCCTTTTCATGATTTGCCTTCGTCGCTTTTTCCAAAGTGTATTGATAGGATAAAAGCTCTCCTCGATAGGACTCCAATTCTTGACCAACACCTACATAGGCCATGAAGTCATCGGGATTTCTTTGTACAGCATAAATACCAAGTCGCGCTCCCCATGAATGTCCCACCAAGAATACCTTGTCTTTTTGAAAACGCTTTTTCAAATAGGAGACCAAGTATTCTACATCTTGGTTGTAAAGCTCAACCTTAATAAGCTCTTTGGGAAAATCTTTTTGGTAAGATTTTCCGGCATTTCGCTGATCCCAATACACAACCGTAAAATGCTTTTCCAGTTCACTGTTGTACTTACGCAGTAGGGCAGTGGCTGAAGCACCTGGCCCGCCATGGAGAAAAAGTAATAGTGGATTTGCCTTGTCCTCACCCCTTATAAGAACATATTGATTGGTTCCGTTAACCTCCAGATAATTGATTTCTGATATACCGTTGCTCGTCTTTATTTTTTTTGTAGAAGAACACGACGTTAAAACAGCCACTATCAATAATAAGAAACTGTATTTCTTCATTTTGTGTATTTGTAAAGTCTTCTTGTTTAGTTTTCTACTTTATCCCTTTAAGATTTTGAACATGCCCGGACTCTCGCTCTCCCGTTCCTTATAACCAAATCTTCTATAAAACTTCTGTGTTCCCTTTGCCGCCATAAGACCTATGAACGAATTGGGTTGGGCAGCACCTTCCAAAAAATATTCGATATGTTCCATAACCAGATTTCCAATTCCCATGTCACGGTATGCTGTGTGGACGATGATGTCTTGGACATAAAAATAAATTGCCCCATCTCCAATCACTCTTCCCATAGCAACAGGCTTATTGTCGTCGAGAACAATAACGGAATACAAATCATTCTCCAGAGCGGTTTGTGCTGTGGTATCTTCGATTGGATTCCAATTTGTCTGCGCTCTTAAAAGTTGATATTCCTTAACCTCAATTCTTCGCACTTCAATTTGAATTGCTTGCTTGTTTTCATTGTTCATTGGGCTGTTTTTAGTTCTACTTAATTAACAAAAGCGGACTATGAACACTGCTTCAAAAATGACCGGGGGAGTACCAACACTTACCCCCGGTCCCCAATTAACTAAACACTAGTCAAACCTCAATTTGTCCTGCTATTGGGTTTAGCATTGATTCGAAGTGGAATCAGATTGTCTCAAATTGGATATTGAATTCACCTTTCACTACTTCAACGATATCATTTTCATCGCGAACTACAGATGGATTCACTCTTATGTGGTATAGCTTTCCCTCAAAATTTCCTGAAATGATATTGTTTTCGATAGCCGTTATGGTAACTTTTACCTCATCAACCCCCACTCCGGCGTAGAAACAAAGAACATCTGGTGCAGCACATGGTCCTTGTAGTTCTTTTACCGCTTCATCTACCCATGTAACGCTACCTTCCACACCAGTTAGTGAATAAGGCAAAGTTAGGGTTTCAATATCCACACCATTTAACCTAATGGTCAAAAAGCCATCCAAATCGTCTTTTCCATTTTTGAAAGATTGGAGATAAAGTGTTCTGTCGGCCCTATTGAAAACATTGATGTTTCCATTGCTTCCTCCATCAAACACCGTTTGTTCATAGTCTACCGCTCCATCTGATATTTCAGCAGCTATCATAAACTCAGGGACTACAGGCGAGCCGTTGTCATCATTTTGGCATGATGCCAGAACGAGTAGTCCGGTCAAAAAAGTTATTATATTTCTCATCATTTTTTTAGTTTTATCATTCGATAGGAGACCATCCTCTGTAAAACAGTTTAAATTCACTGTTGTGTAGTTTCCAGACGTTTAAATATTTCCTTTTGGAAACCACAGATGCATTCTCTTCTATCTTAAATTCCCCATATTCAAAAAACAGTTGTTCTGTTGCATTTACATCCTGAATCTCTATATCCCAAGCAGTAACATCATTTTGGGAAAGGAAGGACTTGATGACGCGACCTACGTTTTTTGAACCCTTTAAAGCTGACCCTTTAGGAGGATAAAAAACTACATCGGGATGCAACATTTTCACCAATGTTAGGGTATCTTCCTTAATAACCGACATGCGGTATTTCTCAGACAGTTCATGGGCAATCTTTTTGTCTGAAACATCCCTTGATTGTGCCAGCAGGGGCGTTGTGCCCAAAAAAAGTAAAAAAAGAAGCTTTCTCATTTTTGCTCTTTTAAAAGCGTATGATCAAGGACCATACGCTTTTGATCACGTTTTGTTTTCGTTCAACTAGTTAGGTTGCGGAGTAAGCCGCAAATAAGGTTTTACGGTTTCAAAACCTTTTGGAAACCGTTCCTCGGCCTCCTCGTTGCTAACAGAAGGAAGAATTACACAGTCTTCCCCGTTCTTCCAGTTGGCTGGTGTAGCCAACGCCTCATATTGTGTGAGCTGGAGTGAATCGATGACCCTTAAGAGTTCATCAAAGTTTCTTCCTGTGGAAGCAGGGTAGGTCAGTATAAGCTTCACCCTTTTGTCAGGAGCTATTATGAACACAGACCTTACCGTCATAGTTGCATCATCATTGGGATGGATCATTCCATAGAGTTCCGATACTTCCCTATCGTGGTCGGCAATCAATGGAAACCGAACCATTGCATTCTGGGTTTCCTCAATGTCCTTGATCCATTCGAAATGTGAATCGAGGGGGTCCACGCTTATTGCCGCCACTTTTACATTTCTGGCCTCAAATTCCTTACTGTAATTGGCCATAGTTCCCAGTTCTGTGGTACATACCGGGGTGAAATCTGCAGGATGTGAAACCAGCATGCCCCAATCGGTTCCCAACCATTCATGAAAGTCAAAGCCTCCTTGGGTGCTCCAAGCCGTAAAGTTTGGGGCGATGTCCCCTAGTCTAATTGTGTTCATTTTAATTTATTTATTTAATAGATGTTCGCTTGATTGATGTTTTGTTTTTGCTTAGGAACAATTTTTACGGACGATAATCACAGATAAAGGGATTTGTTTGCTAAATTTTTAAACTACCGACCGAAAATTATTTATTGATTTGCTCACTGCACAATAAAAAATGCCCAGCTTCAGATTATTCGATATGAACAAGCAATATTTTGGTTTGAATTCAATCTATACCTGAAGATTGTTGTTTTTCTTTCCCATTTCATTTTTTGATTTTGTCATTATTGCGAATTAAATTCATCTCAACTCATTTCTTTTAGTAGTATTCAACCAAATTTTGGTGGCGATTTTTCTTCACTGGACTCCGGGCCAAAAAAATTTTGCCCGTGTTCATCATTTTTAGTGCAAGGTCTTTTAAGAATTCTTCCATGGTTTGCATTCGTAATTTTGGTCAAAGTTGCGACGTAAAATGCTCCCATAAAAACAGGGTTTGTTCAGAATACCGAATCTAGGACAAAGTCCCAGTGATTCAGACCAACCATATTTAGCTTACCGCAAGCTGATTTTTTCGTTTTCTTACTAAACAAACCTAAGCTCGACTTACTTCAAAAAAAAGATGTAAGTTGCCAAACAAGGAATCAAAGTTGCGAAAAGGGGCACCTTATCATGGGAAGATTTTTGCAATGTGGTGCTGAGGTCTAACCATAACCTTTACAACTGTGACTTTCAACTGAAGTAATCGGCTTTGGTTTTGCATTGTCATAATTGATTTGAAAAGAATTTAACAACCGAACGCATAAACTTTGTACTTCAGGTAGCAATCTGTTGTAATCCTTGGGAGCTATTACTTTGGTATGGGATCACGATAAAAAATGAACTCAATTATATACTTTGTTGTCTGGGCGGCATTTTTGCAAGGCTTTTTCTTGGCCTTCATTTATATTTTTTCAAAACAGAACCGAAGTTTTGCAAATACACTTCTTGGATTATTCTTAATGGCAGTGGTCTTTGAGGTGCTAAAGGCAGATTTACCTTGGGACAGTATCGGCAAGTATTCCATTTCTGAATATTTTTCCTTGCCCGAGGTAAAGCTGTTTATCCCTATTCTTTTTTTTCACTTTGTTTTGTTAAAGCTGGGAAATGCAGACAAATACAAATTGTTTTTAAAGACACATTATAGTCTTGCAACCCTTATCAGCGGCATTACCCTGTACAACCTGTATTTGTTCGTTTTTGAATCCTCATCCATTGTGCAAAAACTTGATTTTTCTTTTGTGGATAGAACCCATTTGGTACTACAGTCTTATGCCTTTTGTGTCACTCTCTTTGCATTTGGAATGAGCTTTAGGGAAATTTCAAAATATAAACGTTTGGTCCAAAATGAGTTTTCCGATTATGATATGCTCCAAGTAAAATGGTTGTGGCGTTTTGTACTAATGCTTCTACCGGTTACCCTATTTTGGGGAGCAGAACTAATGCGTGTAATGATTTGGCCCGAAGGACAAACCAATCTAGTTTTCTTAATACTGATTTTCGGTGCTTTTTTTCTGTATTATGTGAGTTACCAAGCCTATGTGCATCCCGTTTTTTTTGAAAAGATGCCAAAAAGTGTCCTTGAGATAAAGGAGAAAACCTTGAAACCTTTCAAGGAGAGCCATTCGTGCAGTCAAGAATTAAGTGAAAAAATGGAAAACTTGATGGCCGAAAACGAGTATTTCCTAGATTACAATCTTACCATTAACGATTTTGCGCAAAAGATACATATGTCTCCGAGGCTGGTTTCTAGTTGTATCAATAAAAATATGGGTCGCAACTTCAATGAGTGGGTTAATGGGTTTAGGGTAAATAGGGCCAAGGACCTTATTGAAAAAGATAAAACGAACCGATGGTCTATAGAAGGGATTGGTTCCGAGGCTGGCTTCAAGTCTAGATCTGCACTATACGCTGCCTTTAAAAATGAGCTGGGGTGTTCACCTGGGGAATTCCGTAAAAATCAGTCTCAAAGTTTTTGAACGGACATTGGTCGTTGTACCGCACAATCTAGGGAAGAGTTAAAACTGTAAATGTTCTGCTCATTTTTAATGTTTTCCGCTTCAAATAGACTTACGGTTCAATATATTTGATTTAGGGTTGATAGATACCAGATGAATTCCATTTTAGTTTTTATTATTTGGGCAGCGCTGCTTCAAGGTTTCTTTTTGGGACTTGTTTACATTTTTTCAAAAAGAAACCAAAGTCCTGCGAATACCTTTTTGGGTTTGTTTTTGATAATGATAGCTTTGGAAGCCCTAAATGGTATCTTGCCTTTTAACAAGGTTGGGAGCTATACCATTGGAGAGTACTTTACTTTGCCCGATGTAATTCTGTTTATTCCCCTTTTTTTTCTTCAGTTTGTTCTTGAAAAACTTGGAACTTCCCACAAGTATAAATCGTTTCTACAGGTAAACTACTTTTTAGCTTTTTCAATTACCTTTCTTACCCTTGTGAACTTATACTTGTTTGCCTTTAAATCGTCATCGATATCACAAACCTTTGATTCTGAATTGGTTTATTGGACACATTTTGGTGTTAAGTTCTATGCTTTTATTATTACCTCATATTCATTCTATCTTTCATGGAAGGAAACTATGAGGTACAAAAAACTGGTTCAAAATGAGTATTCTGATTACGCTCTGCTACAGATCAATTGGTTGAAAAATCTGATTTACCTGCTTATCCCAGTAATATTGCTCTGGGGGATTGCACTGACGTTTGCAGTTGTCACACCTTATCTGGAGGATTTGGACCTAGCGATATTCGGTCTTGTAGCAATCTTTCTTTACTACCTGAGCTATCAAGCATATATACAACCTAATTTGTTTGAAAGGTTACCTGAAAGTATATTGAAGACCAGTGCTGATGCGAGTGATGACGGATGCTCCGTAGAACAAAGCACTAAGATAGAAACCCTGATGACCGAGAACGAGTTTTTTTTAAAACAGGACTTGTCCTTGCATTCTTTTGCCCAAGCTATAAATATGTCCCCTAGAATGATTTCCAATTGTATCAATCAGAATCTTGGCCAGAACTTCAATGAATGGGTGAACCGGTTTAGGGTGAACAGAGCCAAAGATCTTCTTGAAAAAGATGAGACGAACCGATGGTCCATCGAAGGGATAGGCACCGAAGCCGGTTTTAAATCTAGATCTGCACTCTACGCAGCCTTTAAGAACGAATTTGGATGTTCTCCCGGGCAATTCCGTAACAGATAATCAATAGGCTTTGGAGCATCCAAAATGTCCTAAATACAGTATCTTAAACAATCTTCATTTTCAAATATCAGCCTAAGCTTGGAGTTTTGTCCCAAATTATTTGAATATGGGGGCTTTTAATCCGATTAGTAAAATTTCAAGAATTGAGGTGGTGGATATACTCAGGGGTTTTGCCCTTTTTGGGGTCTTGCTAGCCAATGTGCCGTTTGATGGGGAGTTGGCTGAAAGTAATGAAGTGGACAGGTTCCTCGGATTTCTCTATGACATTTTTATCAACCGAAAGTTCATTACACTCTTTTCCATATTATTTGGATTTGGATTCTATATCCAAATGACCCGGGCATTCAAAAAAGGAATTGATTTCAACAG
>NZ_JANQIH010000079.1 GCF_028282265.1 Allomuricauda sp. | reverse complement strand
CCTGTGGTCCCTGCGGCCCTGCGGGTCCGGCTGGTCCTACCGCTCCGTCGGCTCCGTCGGCACCATCTGCACCGGGGTCACCCTGTGGTCCCTGCGGCCCTGCGGGTCCTGTTAAATCTGAAGAAGTAAAAACAACTTGACCATTTTCCAATACTGAAAAGGTTCCGTCATTATTGTCGACAAACGTAAAACTTGAACTGTTTGAACCATTACAAAGATTTATCCATTGGGCACCATTGTAATAGTATATACATGAAGTGTCTGTGTTATAAATTACTGCACCGTTCAATGGGGAAATGCTTTGCATTTGTACAGATGTGAGACGAGTCAATACCAGGGCCTTGTTGGTACTCTCGAGCTCAATAATAGAGGAGGGGTTAATTACGTTGGGATTGCTACCTACCTTTACTTGCGAAAATATAAGCACCGGAAAAAGTAGGACAATCAGGGATAGTCTTTTCTTCATTAGTCTGATAAGATTGGTGGCACCTTAAATTTAACGTAAAATTCGTGGTAATCAGATTATAAGGAAAAGTATTGTTGTATACGTATCAAATAGTGTGGTAAAAAACGGGGGGTTGTTCAATCGTCTATAAATTAGTAGATTACACCGATAAATTAACCCGAAAATTCCTTCAAACTAACGATCCAAAAAGAGAAAACCTTGGTATTCCAGCCCCAAATCGTCGAGAGTGACTAAGTAGTAATAAATCCCTTCAGGCAATCCTATGTCTTGACTAAATACAAGGCTACCTGTATTGGACATCCCAGTAAACTCATCCACATAGTTGATTTTTTCGTAAACCTTCTGTCCAAATCGATTAAATATGCGAAGACTATTGTTGGGTGATTCCTCCATACCCTCAATAACCAAAAAGTCATTAGTGCCATCACCGTTTGGACTCAAAAAGTAATTACCCAAAGTTGGGTTATTTACAGCAAAGGTATCGGTGGGCAATGGCAGGGTTCCGAATGTAATGGCTGCATATTCGTTGGGTACGAAGGGTTGTGAAACCAGAAAACCCTGGGCCAAATCACCATTGATTGAAGAGTTTCCAATAATAATCCAGCGATTGGCTTGCTTGCTCCAACCTACAATGATTATGTCATCAATAGTCGCATTTGGGATGTTTGCCAAATTACTTCTTGGGTTCCAGCTAATGGTAACTGTTGAACTAACATTGCTTTCGAGAATCCAAAACTCGCGGTCTGAGACTGTTCCTATATCCCTGACTTTATCTTCCGTATTGAAGTTCTCCGTAATGGAGGTGGGACTTGAAGGGTTTTCGAAAAAATAGGCGCATATCGCCAAAGGAGTCGTTCCTTCTGAGTCAAGCAATAAGGGTCTCAGTTGGTCGCTGTCTCCGACGGGAAATGAAAAATTACCGCTGTTTTCAACCGCTGCAAACCCAACAACTTTTGAGCCATCATTTTCTCCGGTAAAAAAGCCGCTACTTGTGAAATTAAGAAGGATGGTTCTGTTTGTCTTAGGAGTAAGCACATTTCCGCCTATGAAATTCGCATTATTCCTCACATTTATGGTGTTCTGTAACAACAAATCGCTAGCGACCAAAAACTCCACATCGTTAAAGGAAGGTGGAATGCTTCCCTGTACTGAAAGGGGTGTTTCCCCATAAAAACCGGCCAAACCTTGGTTATCTTCAAAGGATACATCGTTTATCAAATCGGTATGGAAGCCCAAATTTCCCTCAGTATGAATACGGAGATTGCCGCTGTTATATAGGGCGGTTTGGGCTTGAATGAAACCTAAAAAAAGAAAAGTATTTAAAAAGAAGAATATGTTTTTACTTGTCATCTTTTTTCTTAAGAATCAATTCTTTAATTGCTTGAACTTCAGATTTTAAAGAATCCAGCTCCTCTTTTAATTTTTGATTTTCTGACTTTAACTTTTCAATCTTTTTTTCTTGTTCAATTGTGTGGAGAAACAGCTCTTCTATTTTTTCTAGATTTATTTCGGTAGATCTATTGATAATTATGCCGCCATTTTCCTTGACCTCTTTTGCTGAAGGAACACCAGGTAAATGTTTGTGGTTTCTTGAATAAGCCTCTATTTCTTTAAGGCTCATCATCTTGTAAGTTGGATTTAATTCACTCGTACCTTCAAAATATTTCTGGAAAACATAATCAGGTGTAATAGTCCCTGTAGCCAAAATGTTACCATTGACATGCAATTTTTCCGCTGGATTAATACCAATACCAATATTTCCAGCTCCACTAAATAAAAGACTCCCTCCATTCAAGTTATAAGTTCTGTTAGTTGCAGCTGGTTGAGTCAGGTCGTTGGATGCAAGATTTACGGAATTTGCCACATCGACGGTCAGGTTAGGGTAGGTTCCCCCGATGGTGACGTTTCCGCTTCCGCCGTCGGCAAGGCTCACCACTTGGTCAGGCGCTGTGTTTGTGACCTGAAAGTCATCGCCCACCTGGTTTACAGAGATTCCTGTGCCAGCGGAGACGGTCTGGTCCTCGTTGTTTGGGTCGGAATCAGCGTCCCTGATGTCTACCAGTGCGTTGGTCCCGCCGGAGATGGCCACCTCTACACTTTGGTTGGGGACACCGGCGGCCCCTATACTGAGATTTTGGTTGTCGGTGTTGTTTGGCACATCGATGGTGAAGTTGGGATAGGTTCCGCCAACGGTTACGTTGCCCGCCCCACCATCTGCGATGGTAACGGTCTGGTCCGGTGCGGCGTTGACTACCTGAAAATCGTTTCCGCTTGGCGTGACGGTTATGCCGGCCCCCGCCGAGACGGTCTGGTCCTCGTTGTTGGGGTCGGAGTCCGCGTCCCTGATGTCTACCAGTGCGTTGGTCCCGCCGGAGATTTCGACCTCCACGCTCTGGTTGGGGACACCAGCGGCCCCTATACTGAGATTTTGGTTGTCCGTATTAATGAAACTTGACTCATCGATTAATTCCCAATTAGCTCCATTCCAGCGAATCAGTTCCCCCGTAGGTAGTGTTCCATCCGCTAATTTGTCCAACGTAATCGCACCATCCTGGATTCTGCTTCCCGTTACGGATCCGGTCTGCAAATGAAAATCGCCATTTATGGAAGCCCCAATAATGTTTTCTTCACCACTGATTTGACCCACCTCAAAATTAAAATTGGTTCCATCCTCGGTAATGATGATGGTTTCAGCCGAATTTACGATGGCATCTTGGGTAAAGGTCTGCTCATCGGGTTGGTCGCATGGGTTGATCCATTCTGTTCCGTTATAAAAATGGACACATTGGGTATCGGTATTGTAGACCATTGCTCCCCGTAGTGGAGTAATGCTTTCCATTTGGGAGGTATTGACACGGGTAATAACCAAAACCCTTGTATTACTTTCCAATTCGAGAACAGAAGCTGGGTCTATAGTTTGCGGGTTATCCCCAATTTTGATTTGACCCCTCACCGAAATAGTCAGGAGCGTACCCAATACCAAAAACAGGACATATTGTTTCACAGGGGTTCTTTATTTGAGGTTTGTGTAGACCGCAAAGCTAAAATTATGAACCGATTAATCTAAGTATTCCCGTTAAAATGACGAGCTTCGGGGCTGAATGAACTTTGGTTTTTGTCAGAAGTTTTCTAGAATTAACAAAAGTTTAGAACGAAATTATTTTTTTATCTGCCCTTCAAAGGTTTTCTTTAACAAAAGCTAAACGCTATTTTATGAAGAAATTCCTCTTCTTTTTCCTTTTTTCTTCCTTCACTTTTTTAGTCCTTGCCCAAGATGGAAGGCAAATGTTAAGGGGAAAAGTGTTGTATCGAGGTAGTAATGTCCCCAATGAAAATGTTATCAACGCGACTGCTGAAACCTTTACCATTACCAATGATGACGGACAGTTTGCCATAATGGTAAAAAGCGGGGACCAGTTGGTTTTTACCGCGGTAAATTATCAGTTAGAGGTAGTTACAATTACAGATGAAATACTTCAAAACAATCGTTTGGTCGTGGAAGTATCTGAAAAAATACGAGAGCTGGATGAAGTTGTTGTGAGTCCCGAAAACCAACAAAAATTTCTGGAAGTCAAAAACGAGGATTTCAAGGGATTTGAGTATGAAATTGATCGGGGGACCGAGGTTGAAAATGTTGCTGAATCGAGAAGTGTGAGAGGTATGCGGGACGGTCTGAACTTTGTGAACATTTTTAAGGCTATGTTCAAATCGCAAAACCAAGATGGAGTTGAAAGGGCACCATTGAAAGTTAGCGAGGTGCTTCGCCAGGTTTATGATGACGAGTTTTTTGTGGTGGACTTAAAGCTTCCCCAAGATAAGATCGATTCCTTTTTGTTGTATTGTGATGATAAAGTTCCCTCGCAGACCCTGCTTCGGAAAGAAAATGAATTTCAGCTGATTGACTTTTTGGTGACCCAAAGCAAAAACTACTTGGTCGAATTGAATGAGGAATAAATTCCTTCTTGTTTATCTTCTGATGAATATTGGAATTGGATTCTCCCAAACCCAGGATTCCAAAGTACTTAGAGGCCAGGTTTATGCAACCAATACAGATGTTGTGGGCATTGTAGTGCAGAACATTACCGATAAACGCGCGGTGATTACTGATATTGATGGAAGGTTTTCCATTAGAGTGCGCCTTAACGATACGTTGGTGTTTTCCGCAGTTCAGTTCAAAAGAAAAACGCTTCCGGTAACCCAAGCAATTTATGATTCTAGTTCGATTTCAGTTCAATTGGATGAATTTGTGAACGAGTTGGAGGAAGTTGTGGTCAAGCCCTTCAATCTTTCCGGTAATCTCGACCAAGATTTAGGAGACCTTCAATTGGAAAAGGACGTTAGCGCAGAGGCGTTGGGCCTTCCGAACGCCGATGTGGAAATAATATCACAAAGCGAAAGGAAGTTACAGGAAGCGTCTGCAATGCGTATCACTGGAGGGGGAGGTGTCGGAGGCGCAGGAGGTGCTGTATCCTTGAACCCCTTGATCAATGCCATTACGGGTAGGACCAAAATGTTGAAAAACCGTGTTAAAGTCGACAAAAAATATGCCCGCACGCAGAGGGTGCAGAATTTCTATGTGGATTCCCTTTTTGTCACCACTTTAAAAATTCCGATGGAAAAAATAGACGACTTTATGTATTTCTGTGAGGTTGATGAGAAATTTCAAGAAGTTGTAGATTCAAGGGATAAACTTCGGATTTGGGATTTTATGGTAATCAAAAGTAGGGTCTATCGCAGAAACAATAAACTGGATTAATTTTGGCATACCCTTTGTCCAATTAAATGAAAATCTAAAAAATGACAGTACTGATAAAATCAACTTTCTTAAGTGTAATTGCAGCAGGGCTCTTGTCATTGGGGATGGCGCATAAGTTTTACGTTAGTGTGACCAATGTGCGATATTCTGAAAAGGATGCTTCTTTTCAGATAACCACTAGGATTTTTATTGATGATTTGGAAGCTGTTCTCAAGGAACGATATGGAATCACTAGTAATTTGGCAACTCCCAAAGAGTCCAATATAGCCGATGAATACATAAAAAAATACTTCAGGACCAAGTTCGTCATTGAATTGGATGGTAAGAAAGTGGACTATGAGTTTTTGGGAAAGACCTATGACAACGATGTTGTTCTGTGCTATCTAGAGCTTCCCAAAATTGAACTGTCCGAGCTAAAATCGATTTCCGTACAAAACGAAATACTTACCGATTTATTTGAGGAACAGCAGAACATTGTACATTTCAAATGGAAGGGAAAAAAGAAAAGTTTTGTCCTTATTCGAGAGAATAATAAAGGAATGTTAAACTTATAACCGAGTCTTAAGATTTGGGTAAAAAAAGGCTATTTTACCGCGTTTAAAAATCAAAAAATAAGATGAACAAAATCAAGTATTGTTTTGCCTCTGTTCTGTTTCTTTTTGGAGCCATTGTAATGGCGCAAGAAGAGGAGGCCAAGGAAGAACGCAAACCTGGTCATTATAACCAGAGCAAGTTCAAACAGCTCTATGAAGAGTTTTCTACACCCAACACCTATCGTTCCGCATCAGGTGCTCCAGGACCAGATTACTACCAGCAACAGGCCGATTATGTAATGGATATTGAACTTGACGATAAAAATGCAAGAATTTACGGCGAGGAAACCATTACCTATCACAACAATTCACCTGAAGACCTAGAGTTTTTATGGGTACAGTTAGATCAGAATGTCAGGGCCAAAGACTCCAAATCGCCGCTACGAAACGGAAATGGAGTAAATTTTGCTTACACCGCAGGTAATTTCGCTCAAACCTATGTTTCAGAGCCTTTTGATGGGGGTTTCAATATTGATTTTGTAAAAGATGCCAATGGGAAACCTTTATCATACACCATCAACCAAACCATGATGAGATTGAACATTCCACAACCTTTGAAGAGTGGTGAGAAGATTTCATTTTCAATTAAATGGTGGTACAATATTCCCGATCACACCGTGAATCGTGCCCGCTCGGGATACGAATATTTCGCTAAAGATGGCAACAAAGCCTTTGTAATAGCTCAGTTTTTCCCAAGAATGGCAGTCTATAGTGATGTTGAAGGATGGCAAAACCATCAATTCTGGGGAAGTGGAGAGTTTGCCCTTCCGTTTGGTAACTACGATGTAAGTATTACCGTTCCCGCAGACCATGTTCTTGATGCAACTGGAGAACTGCAAAATAGGGATGAGGTTTTTTCCAAAGAAATGATTAAGCGCTACAAGCAGGCTAAAAAATCATATGACAAGCCTGTGATTATTGTGACTCAAGCTGAAGCTGAGGCAGCTGAAAAAGGTTTTTCTGAAAAGAAGAAAACTTGGAAATTCAAGGCTACGAATGTTAGGGACTATGGGTTCGCTACCTCAAGAAAGTTCATTTGGGACATGCAAGCCGTTAAAATTGGTGGTAAGGATGTGATGGCAGTTTCATTGTATCCAAAAGAAGGGAACCCACTTTGGGAAGAGCAGTCCACTAAAGCCGTGGTCCAAACCTTAAAAACGTACTCAAAGCATACGTTTGATTATCCTTATCACAAAGCCATCTCGGTGCATGCCAAAAATCAAGGGATGGAGTATCCTATGATATGCTGGAACTATGGACGACCCAATGAGGATGGTACCTATTCCGACAGAACAAAATACGGAATGATAAGCGTTATCATTCATGAAGTAGGGCATAACTACTTTCCTATGATAGTGAATTCAGATGAACGTCAATGGGGATGGATGGACGAAGGTCTGGATACTTTTATGCAGTACTTGACCGAGCAAGAATTTGGGAAAAACTACCCAGATGTTATCTCACCCAATGAAAAATATCCTTCGCGAAGGGGAGAACCTTCCAAGATTGTGCCGTACATGAGTGGAGACCAGGATTTTATTTCTCCGATTATGTCGAATCCTGAAAATGTTTACAAATTAGGCCCCAATGCCTATGGTAAGCCTGCCACCGCATTGAATATTTTGAGGGAAACCGTGATGGGCGAGGAACTGTTCGACCACGCCTTTAAAACCTATGCGCAACGTTGGAAATTTAAGCATCCTACGCCTGAGGATTTCTTCCGTACCATGGAAGATGCTTCTGCGGTTGATTTGGATTGGTTCTGGAGATCATGGTTCTACACCACAGATTACGTGGACATTGGTGTTAAGGGAGTTAAAAAGTACTACGTAAGTTCAAAACCTACGAAGGAAATGGAGAAGTATATGGCTGATAGAAACTTAACGGAAGCCGACCTACCTCCATTGGTTTATTTAGCGGCCGAAGAAAGTGAGGATTTCTCACCGGAGTTGAAAGGGAAAAGCCCTACTGAGGTTTCCCAAAATCTCAAGGAGTTTATGATGGACAATATGAGTGCTGAGGAAAGAGCACAGGTGAAGGAGCCTAAGTACTTTTATGAGGTCACTTTCGACAAGCCAGGAGGCATTCCAATGCCTTTGATTGTCGAATATTCCTATGCTGACGGAACTACTGAAAGTGTTACTTATCCTCCAGAAATCTGGAGAAAGAATGACGCAGAAGTTAAGCGTGTCATAGCTTCCGAAAAAGAGTTGGTAGGAATCGTTGTAGACCCTAAATTGGAGACTGCAGACATCGATACCGCTAATAATTCCTGGCCTAAGAAAGAAGAGAAATCTGATTTTGACAAATTCAAGCAGAGCATAAAAGGGAAATAAAAATTCATAATATTTTTGAAAAGCCCTGTGATTTCGCAGGGCTTTTTGTTTTCCTTTTGAACTTCTGGTTATATTTGTTGTATGTATTTTCTCTTCATAAGCGGTGCCGAAATCTTCTTTATCCTCTTTATTGTGGTAATGGTTTTTGGTGCGGATAAAATTCCAGGAATTGCCAAAGGGCTTGGCAAAGGAATGCGCCAACTGCGGGATGCCACGGATGACATCAAGAGGGAAATACAAAAAAGTGCCGAAAAACAAGGTATCGATACCGACTTCACCAAGGAAATCAGGGAAGAGCTCAACGAGGTGAAGAAAAATGTGGACGAGGTGACCGGCACCATTAAAAGGAAATAGTCCCATGTTTGAACAACTGATTCAATGGGACAAGGCGGTTCTACTTTATCTTAATGGCCTAGGTTCGGAAGCGTTTGACCCTTTTTGGCTTATTACTACTAAAATCAGTTCTTGGATACCCCTTTTTATTCTCTTCGGAATACTATTGATGACCCAATTTCCGAGGCGAATAGCATTGTCCCGATTTGGTTTTGTAGTGATACTTTCAATTTTTATTACTTGGTTGGCCCGAATGACCAAGATTTGGACCGAACGAATTCGTCCCTGTAATGATGAGACCATTAATTCAGCGATGCGGATACTGAAAACCCCAAGTGATTATAGTTTTTTTTCGGGGCACGCCTCAAGCTCATTCGCGATTACCCTGTTGGTTGTACTTTTTTTGAAGGAAAAAGTGAAGTGGGCCCCTTTGTTTTTCGTTTGGCCCTTATTGTTTTCCTATAGTAGACTTTATTTGGGAGTGCATTTTCCCCTAGATGTGATTGTAGGGGGATTGGTTGGAGTAGTTTCCGCCGTTATCTTCTATCAGGTGTATCTTCGTTTTATAGCACCCTACTTAGCGTCAGACCGTCCCTGATGGGAAGTAAAACGGTTTCCACCCTTGGGTCGTTTTTAAGTTTTAGGTTGTACTTCATCAAGGCTTCGGTCGCCATATCGGATTTTTCAAGAGGCTCTACCACTTTTCCTGACCAGAGTACGTTGTCTGACAAAATGATACTGCCCGATTTTGTCTTTTCAAGTGCGGCTTCAAAAAAGGCGCCATAGCTTACCTTATGGGCATCGATGAAAATCAAATCAAAGACCTCATCCAACTGGGGAATGATGTCCAGGGCATCTCCGATATGCTGTTTGATTTGTGGTCCGTATCCGCTTCTATCAAAATAACTTTTCTGCATCTCGCTCAATTCTTCATTGATTTCAATGGTATGGAGCGTTCCATCTTTTTGGAGTCCTTCTGCCAAACAAATCGCTGAATAACCGGTATATGTGCCGATTTCCAGAATTCGTTCAGGCGAGATGATTTTTGAGAGCATACTTAACACCCTGCCTTGAAAGTGACCCGTAATCATCCTGGGCCGTACTACTTTTAAGTGGGTCTCCCTGGTAAGCTCCTTTAATAGCTCTGGTTCTTCTTCGGAGTGCTCCGCAATGTAGTTTTCCAAAATAGTGGAGAGAAAATGCATCTTTTCGTTTTCGCAAAAATATAGAAAAGAAGTACATTGGAGATTCAGTCATTTAATGTGCTTTGAACCATGAAAACTTTTGATGGCATTATACGAAGAGCCACGCTTGAGGATTTACAAATCTTATTGAGTTTTGAACAGGAAATCATTAAAGCCGAGCGCCCTTATGACCCGACGATTAGGGAAGACCCTGTTAATTACTATGATTTGAAGGACATGGTATTGAATGGAGATGCCTGTGTTGTGGTGGCAAGTGAAAATGGGAAATTGGTAGCATCCGGCTATGCAATTCCCAAACGGGCGCGGCACTATTTAGACCATGAGTATTATGCCTATTTAGGTTTTATGTACACACACCCCGATTTTAGAGGAATGGGGATCAATGCCAAAATTGTGGAAGAGTTAAAAAAGTGGTCCGAACAAAATGGGTTAACCGAGATTCGTCTTACGGTATACTCTGATAATGTTCCTGCCATAAAGGCCTATGAAAAGGTAGGATTTAAAAAACATCTTATTGAAATGCGGATAGACCAATGAGCCAAGAAAATCGACCCACAAATTGTATTTTTGAAACATGGAAGTCCTGACATATCAAAATACGTTGGCTTATGCCCAACAGCTCGATGCCGAAGACCCTTTGGCTAAATACAGAAACGAATTTCATTACCCTCAAATTAACGGCAAGGATGTAATTTATTTTACAGGGAATTCCTTGGGCTTGCAACCCAAATGCACCCAGAGATTTGTGGATGATGTAATGAAGGATTGGAGGGAATTGGCTGTTGAAGGACATTTTTATGCGGAAAAACCTTGGTGGGATTATCATGAACGTTTAGCAGAAGGATTGGGGAAAGTCGTTGGCGCAAGACCGGAAGAGATTTCGGTGATGAACACCCTTACCGTCAACCTGCACCTTTTGATGGTATCTTTTTATCGACCCACTCAAAAACGATTCAAAATTTTATGTGAGGAAAAAGCCTTCCCTTCCGACCAATATATGCTGCAGAGCCAGGTAAGATTTCATGGTTTTGCACCTAATGATGCGATTATTGAGGTCAAAAAGAGGGAGGGGGAGCACTTTTGGCGAACTGAGGATGTCTTGAAGGCCATTGAAGAAGCTGGCGATGAACTTGCCCTTGTCCTGATAGGAGGTGTCAACTATTACAATGGGCAGATATTTGATATGAAAGAAATTACAAAGGCAGGCAAGTCGGTTGGGGCCTTTGTTGGTTGGGATTTGGCCCATGCTGTGGGAAACATAGAATTGAATCTTCATGACTGGAATGCGGATTTTGCCGCTTGGTGCAGTTACAAATACATGAACAGCGGTCCTGGAAACGCTTCAGGGATTTTTGTGCACGAAAGACATTTGGGGAAAAAGGATATCCCCCGATTCGAAGGGTGGTGGGGTACAAAGAAGGAAACCCGTTTTTTGATGCAACCCGAATTTGATGCTATTGAAACTGCAGATGCCTGGCAGCTCAGCAATCCACCCATACTTTCAGTAGCTCCTTATTTAGCTTCATTGGAACTGTTCGATGAGGTGGGAATGACCGCCTTGATTGAAAAACAGAAAAAGATAGTCTCATATCTCGAATTCGTGCTTCATGAGATAGACAAGGAAGTGGAAAGTACATTTGAAATTATTACCCCTAAAGACCGGGGCTGTCAGCTCTCGGTTTTTCTACATGGAGAAGGAAGAGCGTTGTTCGATTACCTAATGAAAAACGGAGTGATAACCGATTGGCGCGAACCCAATGTAATTCGATTGGCGCCCGCTCCTTTTTATTGCTCTTTCACCGACATGTATACATTTGGACAAATACTTAAACAAGGCATTCTGGAGAAATAACTTAACCGTATTTCTGTTTTAAGTAGCTAGAAGGTGTTTGGCCTTGGTACCTTTTAAACTGTCGGGCAAAATAGGAAGGGTCATTAAAACCCGATTTGTACATTACTTCTGAAATGGAAGTATTTTCCTCTTGGAATAGCTCAATAGCCTTTTCTACTCTGAACTCGTTTACAAAGCCCACAAAGGTCTTTTGGGTCATTTTTTTGAAAAATCTACAAAATGAATTGGGGGTCAAGCCTATTTGGTTTGAGATTTCATTGACCGTGATATTTTTTGAATAGTGGGTATTGACATACTCAAAAGTTTCTTCCAACCTTTTAATTTCACTTTTCTTAAAGGTTTTGAGAGTAAACGTGTCGAATAAGCTTTGATAGGAAATCTCCTTTGACAACTCATTCAATATATTGAGAAGATTGATAAGCTTTCCCTGGTCGTCCAAAGCTTCAAATTGCCTAAAATTATCTTCAAGTCGGTTTTTGATTTCTTGGTCAAATACCAATACCTGGTTTGATTTTTCTACCAAACTCTTGATTTGACCCAATTCTGGAAATACTTTCAATTTTTCTTCAAGAAACTCTTTTTTGAATTGAATAACGATTTCTACATTGTCCGAGTGGTCTTTGTTCCCAAAATCGGCATGGGGAACATTTCCACCCAAAAAAAGCAATGTTCCGTCGACGTAGGTGTATTTTTTGGTTCCTATGTGTATGATCCCCGAACCATTTTTTACAAAAACCAGTTCGTACTCCGGATGGATGTGCCAGCCAATAGGCTCACAATATTGCGAATTGTAATAGGCTTCAACCTTAAAGGAAGTATTTGTGGCCACATTTATTTCCTCAATCATAGGTTTCATAAGGTAAAATTATCATTATTTTATAAAAAAATAACAGTTTAGGAATAAAACGTCTTTTTATCCGAATACTTTATTCTAACATTTGGCTGGAATTGATAGTTACTTTGTGACACCCTGTAATGCTAAGAACAAGATGACTGGTATTGAAAACAGAATGACTTTCGAGCTTAACAACAACGTGGAAATGCCAAAAATTGGCCTAGGTGTTCTTTTTGCAAAAAACAATGGAGAGGTAGAAAATGCCGTAAGAAAAGCATTAGAAATTGGTTATCGTAAAATTGACACGGCCTCGGCCTACCAAAATGAACATGGTGTTGGGAAAGCAATTGCTGAGAGTGGGATACCAAGGGAAAACATTTTTCTTACCACCAAGGTTTGGAATGATGAACAGGGGTACGATGAAACCTTGCAAGCTTTCGATAGAAGTTTAGAGAGGCTTAGGACCGATTACGTGGATATGTACTTAATCCATTGGCCTGTGAAATCAAAACACAAAGAAACGTATCGGGCCATGGAACGGATTTATAAGGAGGGTAGGGTAAAGGCCATAGGTGTATGCAATTTTGATATCCCGCAATTGGAAGATTTAATGAAGCATTCGGAGATTGTTCCTTCACTCAATCAAGTTGAGATGCATCCCTACTTGAGTCAAAACCCCTTGATGCGTTTTGCGGAACAACATCAAATACAGCTTGAGGCATGGCGCCCAATAATGATGGGGGAAGTTCTAAATATTCCTGACCTAAAACATATTGGGGATAAGTACGACAAATCGGCCGTGCAGGTCACGCTTCGATGGCTGATTCAAAGGGGTGTAGCAGTCATTCCAAAATCAACTACCCCAAAAAGAATACAAGAAAATTTTGAAATCTTTGATTTTGAGCTATCTGATGATGAAATTGCCATCATTGAAGCATTAAATCAAAATAAAAGACTTGGGGAAGATTTCTCCGATAGAATATAAAAAAATAGAAAATAGTTTAAGCAGTAGCTCAAGTATTCAAGATTCGTGTTTATGAAATCACTTCAACTCATTTTTTCCAACCCTAGATATTTCGGTCCCGCCTGGGTGTTTGCCAGTCTGAATATTTGGTTTGGAACTTGGGCAGTGTATATTCCGTCCGTAAAGGAGAATCTTGGAATCAATAAAGCAGATTTGGGGATTGCCATCTTCTTTTTGTCTCTAGGGGTTTTTACAATTTTCCCAATGGCCTCGACCATCATCAACAAATTAGGTGTGGGAAGGTCTACTTGGTACGGCGTGGTCTTAAGTAGCGTGGCAGCACTTTTTCCGCTTTTTGTTCCAAATTACTACCTGCTCATGGGATCCCTTTTTTTGTTTGGGGCTTCGAATGGTCTCACCGATATCTCGATGAACACCTTAGTCACCGAAATTGAAAAAGAAGACAAGCAGAATTTCATGTCCGCAGCCCATGGTTTTTTTAGTTTGGGTGGGGTCTTGGCCGGATTGGGTAGTTTTTTGATTCCGTTTATCAACAATCCGCCATTGCACATGCTATTGACGGTCATTTTGGTTTTTGCAATCAACTTATACTTCCGAAGAAACTATTATCACATAAAATCGGCCCCGATTGAAAAAGAACCTTTCAGCTTCAAGCTTTTTAGACCCCTTTTATTATTGGGGATTGTAGGGTTCGTAGCCATGGGAAGTGAAGGGGCCATTGTGGATTGGAGTGGGTTATACCTAAAGGAAATTACCTTGGCACCGGAAGCATTTATAGGTGCAGGATTTTTAGTGTTTTCAACAATGATGACCTTAGGGCGTTTTCTGGGGGATGGTGTTAGTTCAAGGATAGGTTCAGTAAGAATTGTGGCTTTAGGTTCCTTAATTGCAATTCTCGGTTATTTTGCGGTGCTTTCAGGAAATACAGTTATGGCCATAACGGGTTTTGCATTAAATGGTCTAGGGTTTTCAGTGATTGTCCCCGAGCTTTTTAGAATTGGTGGAAATGTCAAGGGAGTTGAATCCGCGCAGGGTGTGGCCTTTATTGCGGGAACGGGGTATGCGGGGTTCCTCATTGGACCGGTAATCTTAGGGTTTATTGCCGAGAAGGGCGATTTAAAAGACACTTTTGTCGTGCTCCTGATTTGTGTGGTATTTGTTTTGGGCGTTTCTCAAATTCTGTCCCGTAGGAAAGCATAGTTACTTACCTTTTCATATTGCTTCTAAGCCTGAACTGGCTTTTTTGGTCCCCTATTTTTTCCACAAAAGATTTCATTTCTTCAGTAAGCAACAGTCTATTTTGGGCCTGCCAAAACTCGGGATCGTATTTGTGGCGAAGTTTGAAAATGTCTTTCTTTTTGTTGCTATTTTCCTTGAAGGGAAAACTTTCGTTATTGTCGAAGGTTTTCAAGATGTACTCGCTGGTATAGATATCACGAAATGTCTTTTTGGTATGGGTGATTTCAACGGTATACACGATTTTGGAAGAGGTGATAAAATACTTATCCCATTTTTCCGATTTGGTGAAATTTGCCAACTGTTCTATGCCAATAGTTCTTGAACGAATGGGACCGTTTTTGAAATAGTTATCTAGGTCCCTTTCACTTTTCATCACAAAAGCTTCAATGGCTCTATCACTTTCATTGATGATGTAGTGTCCGGAAGTGTTCAATCCCACTAGTGTGGAATCACTTTGGAAGAATACCTTGGCCTTATTTTCGTTTTCGAATTCTTTTTCGGTTAAGGTAAATCCATCTCCTGTTGCGTTTAATCGTATGGTCTCAAACAATAGTTCAGAAAGCGAGAAGAAAGTGAAATAAACGTCGTTTTCGTCCTTTTCGATACCAATTTTGCGCATATTCGAAATCTCAAATGAAAAATCATCCTTTGAGGCGTCCATTCCTCCCCGATAGAGCAAGGTCTTTCTAGACAGTTTTCCCTCGATATCCTGTATGCGAATAACTTCACCGTTCTTGCGAAGCAAACATCTCAAGAAAAAGCGCTCCTTAAAGGGAGAGAATAGATAGTTTTTAGGAATGGAATCACGCACTTTGTCCCATAGCGTTTTGGTATTGGTCAAAACCACTTCGTTAAGCTTGTAGGTGCTCGGAGTCAAAAAGATGGTATCTTTTACTTTCTGAAAGGTTGTTTCCAGTTTTTCGTAGCCTACCTTGTATGCTTTTACCGAATCCAAAGCACTAATAAAAAAGAAAGCGCCGTCCGCATTGGTAAAAGTATTGTCCCGCGCATTGTACACATCCACAAACTCAATTGGTTCCCTGGTTTCTGCGTCAACTATCACAGAAAGCTTCTGATTTTGACAAATGCAAAGTAGAGGCCAAATCGATAGGATGGTTAAAGCTTTTAACCTCATTCAACCAGAACCTTTAGGTTGGTGAAATTCAAATTGAAGACTTCGTCGGCTTTTTTATGGTCCTGAGCCAACACCAAACCTTCAAGTTCAACATAGTTTTCCCAAGTAGTGGTCATTGAAGGTTCGGGTTGGTTGCTTTTTCGAAAGACCCACTCTCGAAGAATGTAGTCATCCCCAAAATAAAAATCATAGGCATCACCGGGTGTATATCCACCTTCACCACCGTAAACAATGGTCAGTTTTTGCATGGGCTTTTGACTAATGGGAGCGGTTTCCTTTTCTGAATGGGTATACTTAAAGTTGTTTTGGTCCCAGACCAAATTAAATGGGGCCAATATCCAGTAGCGGTCATTGATAAAGCCAGCATTGGTCTTGAATGCGATACTGTCCATATCGCTTCTTATATAGGCTAGGGTATCTTGTGCGCCTATGGCCGTAACTTCATTTGATTTTGGTTTCCAAATCCAACTGCGCTCAAAATGGGTGCTGTCCCGGTCTACATTAAAGGTGAAATGAAATTCCTTTACAGCCTTCCAATTTTGATATCCATGGGCATCAGCGATTTTTTCCAAAACCGATTTTTCTGCTTCAACTTCTGGGGTGATTTCTTTTTTGGGTTCAGTCTTGCATCCTAAAAAGATAAGGGTAACAAGGCAAACAATGCTCAGGAATGGTTTCATGTCTAAATTTTAAATCAAATATACCTTGTTTTCACTTATCTTGTTGGGCACATAATCCAAGATTTAACCCCTTATAACCAGCATTTCCCAGTGACTTTTTTAAAGAGGCTGTTTCTCATCTTAATAAATAACCTTGATAAAACGTCATTGGAGGAGAACGACCCCTATGCCCATCTTTCTGATGAGGAACTGGTAGCCCAAATCGTGGCTAATAACAACCCGCTATTGTTTGGGAAGTTATACGACCGCTATGCGAAGATGGTATACAACAAATGCTATGGTTTCGCCAAATCAGACGATGAGGCCGAGGATTTAACGCAGGATGTATTCCTTCAACTTTTTATTAAGCTGAAGATGTTCAAAGGAAAGTCCAAGTTTTCCACTTGGCTCTATTCTTTTACGTACAATTTCTGTGTCAATTATGTCAATCGAAACAAGCAGCGAAAAATGAGCGATAAATCAGTTCCTATGGAGGACACTGAATACAGGCTTTCTGAGGATATACCCGATGAAAGTCTGTTCGAAATGAAGGCAAAAAAGCTGGAAAAGGCATTGGGGCTCATCGCTGCAGAAGATAAGTCCATTTTGCTGCTCAAGTACCAGGATGGGGCCAGTATCAAAGAACTGGTAACATTGCTTGAAGTTGGTGAAAGTGCGGTTAAAATGCGATTGAAACGTGCAAAAGAAAGACTAATGGAAATCTATAAAACCCTGTAAACCATGGCAAAAAAGATGAAAAATCCATTTAAAGAATTGGAAGCTTCTTTGCGGGAAGTACCCCCAGGGATGAAGAAAAAAGTAATGAACGATATCGCGGCGGCCAAATTGATCATGGATTTGGGATCCCTGTTCTCGTTCAATATTGGTTCTGCACTGCGCAGATTGTTCAAAACACTAGGTAATAATTAAAAAACTACACTAAATCAAAACACATGGAAACTATCAACGAATGGAAAGACCTGACCTTTAATTCCCTGATTACCATGGGAAGGGATATCGCCTCCGCTTTGCCCAAGATTATTGGAGCTATTATCGTACTGCTTATCGGATGGATAGTGACCAAAATAATCCTGTTCGTTCTTGGTAAGATTTTAAAATTGGCCAAGATGGATACCCTAAGTGATAAAATCAACGAAATGAATCTTTTCGGAAAGGGAGATTTCAAATTTGATATTATCAAGATTGTTCTGGGGTTTGTAAAATGGCTATTGCTATTGGTCTTTTTGATTGTTGCAGCCGATATCTTAAGCTGGGAAATCATTTCCACCGAAATCGGAAACCTTTTGCGATATCTTCCAAGATTGTTCAGCGCATTGGCTTTGATGATGATAGGTCTTTACGTGGGGAACTTTGTAAAGACTACGGTAAAAAAGCTTTTTGATAGCCTTGAATTTTCTGGCTCCAATGTGGTCAGTAACCTCTTGTTTTATATCATCGTGATTTTTATTTCCATTACGGCCCTGAATCAGGCGGGAATAGATACCACAATAATTACCAATAATATAACGATGATACTGGGAGCTTTTCTATTGGCCTTCGCGATAGGCCTAGGTTTGGGCTCACGGGATGTCATTACCGATATGTTGAGGTCTTTTTATACCCGGCGAACCTATGCTGTGGGGGATAAAGTGGTTATAGGCGGACATTCAGGGACCATAGAAGCGATTGAAAACAACAGTTTAACCTTGGTTACAAAGTCAGGTAAATATGTAATTCCCATTAAGGATGTCGTATCGGAAAAGGTGGAAATCAAGTCTTAAGGGTTTTTAACGGAACAACTGGGAATGATGACTCATAAATCCTTGGAATTTGATTAATTTTGAAACTTTCAACAAACAAAAAATGAGTTCAAAAAAAGGAAAAGTCAACGAATTGATCCAAGAGAAATTATTGGACGAGCGCAAAGTGTTTTTATGGGGAATGGTGGATGATGATTCGGCGAAACATGTAATTGACCGCTTAATGTACTTGGATTTACAAAGCAACGATGAAATACAATTGATTATCAACAGTCCTGGTGGATATGTAACTTCGGGATTTGCAATCTATGATACCATCAAACAAATCAAAAGCCCCGTTTCAACCGTTTGTTCGGGTCTTGCGGCCTCCATGGGATCTATATTGCTATCTGTAGGTGAAAAAGGAAGACGTTTTATTCAACCTCATGCCCGAGTTATGATACACCAACCTAGTGGTGGGGCCCAAGGTCAGGCATCCAATATTGAGATTCAGGCAAGGGAAATCATAAAGACCAAGGAGCTCGGAGCTAAAATTTTGGCCGAAAATTGTGGACAAAAGTTTGAGAAGGTGATGAAAGATTTTGACCGTGATTATTGGATGGGTGCTGAAGAATCGGTTGAGTACGGAATTGTAGACGGAATATTGGAATAATCCATAACCATCTTAAAGGGAAAAAGTCCTTCGTAATTGTTAAGAAGGACTTTCTGCATATATATAGGCGCCGAAGCGGAATATTTGTCATATATACGGCAACAACAATACCAAAAGTTCAAGGTTTTATGTTAAAAAGTGCTAAAAATGCTCTGGATTTGTCATTATCTTATGAGCACGCTCCTTCAAAGCGGATAATTCCTCAGGATTCTTCTTTTTCAACAAATTCAACATCATGGACATACGCTGGTTATTTTCGAAATAGGCCTTTTTCTCATCGAGGAAGTTCCAATACAAAGCGTTGAAAGGGCAAGCTTGTTCGCCGGTTTTTTCAGTATGTTTATAATGGCATCCTTTGCAATAATTCCCCATTTTGTTTATATAGTTCGCGCTGCTCACATAAGGTTTTGTGGCAACGATACCACCATCAGCGAACTGGCTCATCCCCCTAGTATTGGTAATTTCTACCCATTCGATGGCATCTATATAAACGCCCAAATACCAGTTGTCAACTTCATCGGGATGAATTTGGGTAAGAAGGGCGTAGTTTCCGATGATCATCAAACGCTGTATATGATGGGCATAGGCTTCATCCAAACTTTGTGAAATAGAATGTTTCAGGCAATTCATTTTGGTATCACCCGTCCAGAAAAACTCCGGTAAGGGATTATGGTTGTCGAGCTCATTTAGTTCTTTATACTGGGGCATTTCCTTCCAATAAATACCTCTCATATACTCGCGCCATCCCAAAATCTGTCTTACAAAGCCCTCTACTTGTGAAATATGTATTTCATCAATATGGTTGTAATAGTATTCCAGAACCGTATCGATGACCATTTTTGGTGAAATCATTTTACTGTTCATAGCGAAAGACAACCTTGAATGGAACAGAAATTTTTCGTTGGTATGAAAGGCGTCCTGAAAATCCCCAAAATGCACAAGGAGATGTTCACAGAAATAGTTGGTCAGTCGGTTGCATTCCTCTTCAGAGGTTGGCCAATTAAATGTTTTGGGATTGATATTGCCGAAAGTTTGTATACCCGCTTTTTCAATTTCATCCAAAAGTTCGGATACATCTTTTGAAAAGTTCAATTCTTTTGGGATGGACGGCTCGCCATTCCATTTTTTTCTGTTGCTATGGTCAAAGTTCCATTTCCCCCCATCCGGTTGTCCGTTGACCATCATAATGTCATGCTTTTTACGCATCATGCGGTAAAAGCTCTCCATGATGAGTTGCTTTTTTCCTTTGAAAAAATCCTTCAGTTCGTATCGTTTTGTGTAAAAGTGTTCCGTATCGAACGCTTCGGATGGAACATCCAAAGACCTACAGATGTCCGATAGCTGTTTGTCCAAACGAAACTCATCGGGTAATTGATATTCAAATTTCTCTATCTCCAGTTCGGAAATGTGCTGGGTGATGATTTTCTTTAAATCCTGGGGATTTCGGCTATCATTGATTTTGAGATAGATGACGCGATGTCCTTTCTTTTCCAATACTTCAGCAAAATTCCGCATGGCCAGGAAAAAGCCAACCACTTTTTGAATGTGATGCTTTACATAATCTGTTTCTTGGCGCATTTCGGCCATCAGATATACAACATCTTCATTGGTACTTCTATACCAGCTGTGTTGAAGATTTAACTGGTCTCCCAAAATCAAACGTAATGTTTTCATACTTTAGGAAAGGGTTTGCTGTAACCAAATATTCTGAAACTTGCCTTGAGCGTCATACATATCGGCCTGGCGTTTTATATTGAATTTACGATCTCTTGGGTCGTTGCCCACGCCACTGTTGTACATCCAATTACCCCAATTGCTGTGCACGTCGTAATCGATAAGCATGGATTCGAAATAAGCTGCCCCAATACGCCAGTCTTGCTCAAGTTCTTTGGCCCAATAGCTCGCCACATTTTGTCGTCCCCTGTTGCTCATCCAACCTGTTTCCCTCAGTTCTGTCATGTTCGCATTTACAAAAGGTTCCGGAGTGTTTCCATTAATCCAAGAATCCAAAAGATGTCCATCATTTCCCCAAGAATAGGACTTGCTCAGGATTCCACCTATCTTAAA
>NZ_JANQIH010000061.1 GCF_028282265.1 Allomuricauda sp. | reverse complement strand
CAGTTGCAAACTAGCAGTAGCGGGGGCAGCCAGGGTTTTCAAGTACAGCAACGATCTATGCTTCCCTATCTAGCTTTTGGCTAGGGCAACTATCCCATCAAGAAGCCGATCCAGTTCGTTTTCCAAATTATAAAGGTTGGGTGTAACACGCACTACGGTTCGGTTGTGCAGTTTCCGTATCACGGTAAAGATGTTGAACTCATTTTTTAATCGATTCACGATTTCCGAAGCGGAGTGGCCATCAATGGCAAAGCTTGCTATACCGCAAGACATTCCATATTCCAATGGAGTCACAATATTCACCTTATCCATTTTTTTGGCCTCCTGGGTCCAGTATAGTTGTAACTCTTTAAGACGCTTCTCCTTCTTTTTAATGGTAACCGAATTATGGAATTCTATGGCTGCCTTTAACGTCAAAACCACCGGAGCAGCGGGGGTGCCGTAGTGCCCAAGTTTTTGTATGTTATCTTCTTCCCATTTCACATCTCCATACAGCGGTTGAATATCCTTTATCCTTTTTTTGTTGATGTATAACAACCCCACCCCCAGCGGATTGCTAAACCATTTATGGAGATTTACGCCGATAAAGTCCGCCTGCAATTGCGGAAAGGAGTAATCTATCTGGCTGAAACTATGGGCTGCATCGACCAAAACATCAATATTTCGCTCTTTGGCCAAGGCCGTGATTTCTGCCACCGGTAAAATCTGACCCGTTAAATGGGTAAGATGGGTCACCAGAATACATTTGGTCCGTGGCGTTATGGCATCTTCATACGCCTTTAAAACTTCATTCTGGCTCTTGGGCAGCAAGGGAACGTCAACATATTTCAGGGTAATTCCCTTTCGTTTCTCCAGCATTTTAAAGGTTTCTATCATGCTATGGTAATCATGATGCTGAAGCAACACCTCATCGCCCTTATGTAAAGCTATTCCCTGAATAAGAATATTCAATGCTTCCGTTGCGTTTCGGGTGATAAGAAGTTCCTCTTGCGATGTTCCCGTAATTTCCGCAAGCTCTTTTTTGATTTCGGGGATGTCCTCTTTGTAATAGACTTCCCTCATATATTTTGAAGACTGCGTATTTATTAACTCGATATTTTTGCGATACGCTTCCAAAACGGAATTTGGCTGCACTCCAAAATATCCATTCTCTAGGTTTATAAACTCAGATGATATAGTATAGTGCTCCTTTCTAAAGGCTTCCCAGTCTTCAGATAATGTAATCTCGGGGTAGGAACGGGGAAAAGAGGCCATAAGTGGCGAAAGAGGTGCCGATAGGCTAGCTAAACTGAACAATTGTATGGCCTCTCTTCTTTTCATGGGATTAAACCTTTAAACACGAATTTACTAAAAAATGGAGCTCCCCTTCCACCCTAGTCCACTTTAGCCTATTGGTTACAGGTGACACTGGTTGCAAATATGAACGGACGGAGTAATAGACCAAAAAGCCATGTCATAGTTTTTTAAATTTAAGTAAGAAATAACTGTACAATTTTGTTATTTTTAAGTTACAAACCTGTACGATGCGAAGTACTACTTTATTTCTTTTTTCCATCCTTGTCGGCAGTCTTATTTCTGGCTGTTCCGGCTATAAACACAAAAAACAAGAATCACAATTAACACTTCCCGAGTTGGGGAATGTGGTGCAGACGCGAGGGGATATGTTCTACGCTGCAGTGGCTCCAACGGGTATACCACAATGGCCCACGCTTAAAGTGGAGGTACAGCAAATGCCTTTTGACCAAAAAAGTTACACCACCTACGCCAAATTGATGCAAAAAGCGGCGCGAATCAACTCCATTTCATATAACGATTCCCTACCCTACAAACCCAAATACCTAAGATTGCAATTGACGGATAAGGTGGCTTTGACCCAACTTCTCAATAGTGAGGAGCATGCTGCCCTTAGGGATTATCTGGCACTTGATGACACCTATAAATTGGTCACAGGCCTAGATTTGGCACTGACCGAGAATGAACTCGTCACTTTTTTGAATGCAGAAGCGGTGCAATTGCAAAAAGACGGGTTTGGGTCCTTAAAAATCGTGCTGATCAATGGATCAAAACAATTCAGTTACTTCTTTTCAGAGCTGCAGGTTTTTGACTATCGTTTGGCAAGTTTTTGTTGGGGAGAGGATGCCCATCACCGTAAAATGGTGAGGAACTTGATACCCGATGGGGAACGATGTCCCAAAGGCACCTACCTAAAGGCCCGAAAGTTGGAGAAGGAAGCAACCTACCTAAAGTTTAAAAACCCATGAAAATATACAAGCCCCTCTTTCTTTTCATTCTGATTATCTCCCTAGTGGCCTGTGAAGATATTTTGGAGGAAGTGGATATTTCCGATAGACGCGTGGTGGTTTTTGCCCCATTGGACAGTACCGTGGTGAGTTCCAATTCGGTGAATTTCAACTGGGACCGTGTTGAGGATGCCACTTCGTATCGGTTTCAATTGGCTCTGCCCAATTTCATGGATACCCAGCAATTGGTCCTAGACAGTATTTTTGAATTGGACACCTTGAACCAAGTCGGCACCCAACTTCAACACGATTTGGAAAACGGAAGCTACGAATGGCGAATAAAAGCGTTGAACAGTGGTTTCGAGACCCCATACACCCAAAGTTCCTTTGTAGTGAACGGGGACGAAAATCTCGACCTCGACCCACCCAATACCCCGCAGTTGGTAAGCCCAATCAATGGGGCTGCCCAAGACGAGTCTACCGTAAACTTTAGCTGGACGCGCGAAGACGTACCCGGAACTGCGGAAAGGGACAGCATTTACTTTTTCTCTGATGAAGCTTTGCAGGATTTGGTAGGAAAGGATATTGGGGCGAACAAGACCTATTCGGCCAATTTTGCTTCGGGAACCTTTTATTGGTTTGTAAAGGCATTTGACGCTGCCGGAAACGAAAGTGACGATAGCACCACCTTTTCTTTTACGGTCAACTAAAAATGACAAAGAACACCAAAACCTACGCACTATTGACCGTGGTCCTCATTATTTGGGGCATCATTGGGTATCGCATCTTTGCCACCCTTTCCCCGGACCCCGAAGAATCGAGCTTGGTTGCAGTACAGGACTTCAGACCCATTGAAATGGCAAAAAGGGATACATTTAGCATTAAAGCGGATTATCGCGATCCCTTTTTGGGAACCTTGGAAGCCTCAAAACCCAAAAAGACCGGAAAGCCCAAACCGGTTAAAAAAGAAATCCCAACAATTGATGTCCAGTACACCGGTTCCATGTTTGACGGGAGTACCAAAAAGCGCATCTTTTTTGTCACCATCAATGGGCAACAATTCCTTTTGGAAAAAGGAAAATCCGCCGCTGGGGTAACCGTGATGCGGGGTTCGGAACAGTATCTAACCTACCGGTATATGGGAAGGTCCAATAAAATAACCCTCACCCAATGAGCTTCCGGAAGAAAATAAAAGCAGGATCCCTTCAATTTGTGCTGTTCATTGGGGCGGTGATTGCCGTTCTTCTGTTAACCTTTGTTTTGCTGACCCACACCCATCTGCTGTTTGCCAAAAAAACGGATCAATTTATTGAGATGGTAAAACAGGCCGATTTTGTGCTTCAACGTTCCTTTCAGCAAGAATCCGGATCCCTTGAAAACGTGGATGGCAACTTTGGGAATGATGGCATCAAAACAAAGATGCTTCAAGGGAATTGGGGTGTTTTCGGGATATCAAAAATCACCTCATCCTTTCAAAAAAGTCAGTTCACCAAAGTGGCATTGGTAGGAGGCGGATGGTCAGACACGGCCCCTGCACTGTTTTTGGCCGATAACGACCGTCCCATGATCATTGTTGGTAAATCGCAAATCATTGGAGATGCCTTTATCCCAAGACAGGGGATACGGCCTGGCCATATCGGGGGACAATCCTTCCATGGCACGCAGCCGGTTTTGGGGAACATCGGAACAAGCACAAAGGCTTTACCCAAGATTGATACGAACCTATATACCGCAATGCTCAACCGGTTTACAAAAGCTTCAAACAATTCAATTTTCCTACCCCCAAATTTTGGCAATAACGAAATCAAGAACTCCTTCAATGAAGAGACCCTTTGGCTGGATGCGGACAAGGTGGATTTATTTGGAAAAAAAATCATCGGAAATATCATAGTACATAGCGCCTACAACTTGGTTGTGGAACCATCAACAACATTTCAAGATGCCATACTGATTGCTCCTGAGGTGGTCATCAAAGATGGAGTGGAGGGTACGTTTCAGGTTTTTGCCTCCCATAGGATTGAAGTTGGGGAGAACTGCACCCTCCGGTACCCTTCCGCACTTGTGTTGGTCGATAAGAAACCAAAAACTACGAATCGAAATGCCTTTCGGTCCGATCCCGATATCAACATCTCACGGAACAGCATTGTAAAGGGCATTGTTGGTTACATCAATGCGGAAGAGGGGCAACGGTTTTATCCCCAAATCAAGATTGAAGAAAACGCCATGGTGGTGGGGCAGGTCTACTGCGAAAAAAACCTGGAGCTCAAGGGAACGGTATGGGGTAGCGTAACGACCCATGCCTTTATGGCCCTCGAAAATGGAAACGTATACCAAAACCATCTGTTCAACGGAAGCATTGACGCAACTGGACTTCCAAAGGAGTTTTTGGGGATGGGTTATGGCCAAAACCATAAAAAAGGAGTGGTAAAATGGTTGTACTGAAAAAAATAAAGGCCTCAACACTTATGGAGACCATGGTGGCCACAGTCTTGATCGTAATCATTTTTATGATTGCCAGTTTGGGCATGAACTCCTTAATGGCCGCTAGGGTGAAATCGAACCTAACGGAAATAAAGGAACATGTACAACAATTGGAGTATGCCTATATCCACAAGAAAGTGGAACTACCTTATTATGAAGAGTGGGAAGGATGGGAAATAGCGCTCATTTCCAAAGGAACAACAGTGCAGGTTGAAGCAAACCATCTGGAATCTGACCGGCAATTTGAAACAACCATCGCGGCCTATGAATGACCTAAAAACAAAAATAAAAGCCTTCACCTTAAGCGAGATGTTAGTCGTTGTTTTGCTAACGATAATTGTTGTCGGGTTGGCATTCTCCGTGCTTGGTTTGGTCCAAAAACAGATGTTCGACACTAGGGAGAACCTTGCCGTACAAAGCGCTGAAAATGAGCTTAGACAGGCACTATGGCGGGATTTTAGAAGTTTTTCAAGAATTTACGGAAATAGAGCGGAAGGCATATTGGTATTTGAACAACCTTTTGAAAAAGTCAACTATCAGCTTAGTGAAGGGTTCGTTCTTAGGAATTTGGACACATTCAAGGTTAAAATCAAGAAAAGGGACTTTTATTTCTTGGGAGAGATGGTCGAAGGTGGTGAGTTGGACGCCCTAAAGCTTGAACTTGCGAACACGGTCGAAAGCTCCATTTGGGTACATAAGGTCAACACAGCAGAAACCTACATGGATTAATGGGATTTAAACTAGAGAACATATCGACGCAAGTGGCCACTGAGACCCGTAAGAAGGATCTGGGTTCCAATATTTGGCAAAAGGAGATAGCACTTTTTGGATCGGTATTTTCAGATAAACGGAAAGAGGACTTTTATACAGAACTCAGTGTGCTTTTAAAAGCAGGGATAACCCTAAAGGAAGCATTGGAGCTGATTTGGGAAGGTCAGAAAAAGGAAAAACTAAAAGACTATATCAAGGCTATGGCCACAAATTTGGTGGCCGGGAACAGTTTCTCTGAAACCATAAGGGATAAAAAGGAATTTTCAGAATACGAATACCATTCCATACGAATTGGTGAGGAAGCAGGCACCTTGCCCGAAATCACAAATGAACTGGGCAGCTTTTTCTCCAAGAAAAATGAACAGCGCAGAAACCTCATCAATGCCCTTACCTACCCCATTATCATCTTGGTCACTGCCATTTTGGTGGTCTTGTTCATGCTGCGGTTGGTGGTTCCCATGTTTCAGGACATTTTTAAACAGAACAATGTGGAACTCCCATGGATTACAAAATCTGTGGTCGCAGCTTCCAATTTTTTTGGTGATTTTGGTTGGTGGTTGGTTCTTGGACTCATTTCAATGGTAGTGTTGCGTGGCCAGATTCTAAAAAATCCCACCTTACGAAGGATTAGGGATAAACTTTTACTCCGGATTCCATATCTCGGAAAGTTTGTCAAAGCGGTATACATGGCTCAATTGACCCGGGCGATGAGTCTGCTGTCCGCTTCAAAAGTCCCCATGATCAATAGCATACACCTGGCCGGGAAAATGATTGATTTCATTCCCATTAAAGAAGGATTGGAAGAGGTAAACCAAAATATTTTACAGGGAAAAAGTCTTTCAGAAAGCCTTCGTCAGAACAAGATTTTTGATTCCAAGATGATTTCCTTGGTAAAGGTGGCCGAAGAGACCAATCAAACGGAGTTCATTTTTGAACGCTTGAACCACCAGTACAGCATAGAGGTCCAGCAAAAATCGAAGCTGCTCTCCACCCTTTTGGAGCCCATGATCATTTTGTTCGTTGGGACTTTTGTCGGGATTATCTTGGTGGCCATGTACCTGCCGATGTTCAAACTGGGGAGTGTGCTGGGAAGTTGATATCAACCATAGGCCAAAAGATTAAGAAACATATGACAAAGAAAAACCCCCTTGGTCTAGGGGGTCTTGATACTATGGTTTGTTGGCCTACAAGGACTCGAACCTTGAACGACTGAACCAAAATCAGCTGTGTTACCAATTACACCATAGGCCACTACTGTAATTGAGCGTGCAAATTTAAGACAAACTTTGATTTCAACAAATATTTTGGAAAAGAATCCAGACCAAATAATCCCCGAGAACGTTGTTAAAGCTTTTCGAAAAATGGACAGTCTTCTGTCTTAGATTTACTAAATTCGCCCCAACTTGGTTATTACCTAATCTTTATGTTCGCAAAAGACTTCAAGAAATGGAATACCATCCTCGGATGGGTCTCCTTCACCATAGCTTTTATCGTTTACGCCCTCACCGTTGAGCCCACAGGAAGCTTTTGGGATGCTGGCGAGTACATTACCACCTCAGCCAAATTGCAGGTAGGCCATCCACCTGGGGCACCCTTATTACAAATGATAGGTGCTTTTTTTGCCATGTTCGCGTTCGGAGAGGCTTCCAAAGTCGCCTTAATGGTCAACTCGGTATCGATTGTTTCCAGTGCTTTTGCTGTGCTTTTTACGTTTTGGACAATCACTAACCTCACCAAAAAACTCATCCTAAAGAAAAAACCCATTACCAATAGCAAGGCCATTGCTGTTTTGGGCAGCGGATTGGTTGGTGCGCTTACGTTTACTTTTTCCGATAGCTTTTGGTTTAACGCAGTAGAAACCGAGGTTTATGCCATGGCCAGTTTAATTATGGCCCTTTTGTTATGGCTCGGTCTAAAATGGACTGACAATCTTGATGAGCCCAGAGGTAATCGATGGTTGTTGCTTATCTGTTTTGTGGTTGGGTTGACCTTCGGGGTACAGTTTATGGGTTTCTTGGCTATTCCCACTATCGGACTATTGTACTACTTCAAAAAATATAAAACCACCACAGTCAAGAATTTTCTGCTGGCCAATATTGTGGTCATCACATTTCTCATCTTGGTCTATAAGTTCTCACTGACCTATGTATTAAAGTTGTTTGGTTGGAGCGAGGTCTTTTTTATCAATAGTATTGGCCTACCTTTCAATTCAGGTACCATTATCATGGGGCTATTGTTTGTAGCTGCCTTCTATTTCGGCCTTCGATATACTCGTAAAAATCAATTCTACTTCGGCAACACGGTTGTCCTTTGCTTAATGTTCCTGATTCTTGGTTTTTCCTCTTGGCTGATGTTGCCCATTAGGGCGAATGCCAAAACGGTAGTAAACGAGAACGACCCTTCCGATGCCCGTTCCTTGTTGGCATATTACAACCGAGAGCAATATCCGGGAGTTGACAGCCCGTTCTACGGAGCTTATTTTTCCGATTCTTTTGCACCAGCCGGTGAAGATATCGACGACAAACCTAAGTACGAGAAAGATGAAAAATTGGGCAAATACGTCATTGTAAACAATTACGAAGGTGCCATTCAAGGTCCAAACAACAAACATGTGGGACCATTACCTCGAATGTGGAGCGACCAACATGCAGAAAACTACATGCGATATTTTGGGGTTCTCGACTTCAGAATTAAATCGGAATATATTTCCAATAACGAGCTACGCGAAGCTGTAAGCCAGTTTAAGACTGCTTTTGCCCAAGGCGAACTTGATACCGAACAATATATTCGCTTTTTACGTGATTTTAGTGAGTATATTGAGGTAGAGCCCCCTTCGTTATGGGACAATGTTCGCTATCTCTTCCAGTTCCAATTTGGATATATGTACATGCGCTATTTTATGTGGAATTTTGTCGGAAGGCAAAACGATGTGCAGGGCCGCTATGACGAAAACGGACATTGGTTGAGCGGAATTGGGTTTGTCGACAGCCTTCGTCTGGGAAGCCAAAGCAATCTTCCCAGTGATTGGAAAAACAACAAGGCAAGAAACACTTATTTCTTCCTACCCTTGCTTTTGGGAATTATTGGAATCGTTTTTCAGGTGTCCCGAGATCCAAAGCAATTCTGGGCACTCTTTGTGTTCTTTATGTTTACAGGACTGGCGATTCAATTTTATACCAATCCCTATATTTTTCAACCAAGGGAAAGGGATTATTCCCTGGTTGGGTCCTTTTACATTTTTTGTATTTGGATAGGTATGGGAGTCTATGGCCTATTTGATGAGGTAAGAAAACTGCTGGCTCCAAAAATTATCGCGCCTATCATTACCATTCTTTGCTTGATAGCTGTCCCATTTTTAATGGCTTTCCAAAACTGGGACGATCATGACCGGTCCAACCGCTATACCGCGAAATCAACGGCAAAGGCCTATCTCGATTCATGTCAGGAAGATGCCGGAGCGATTTTGTTCACCATTGGGGACAACGATACCTTCCCGTTGTGGTATGCACAGGAAATTGAAAATTACAGAACCGATGTGCGCATCATAAACACGAGTCTGTTCGCCACAGACTGGTACATAGACCAAATGAAGCGAAAAGCCTATGAAAGCGACCCTATACCTTCACAACTTACCCACGATAAGTACCATTATGGGGCGAGGGACGCGGTTTATTACTTTCAGGGTATTACGGATAGCAGATGGAATATCAAAGACTTCATCAATTGGGTAGGTAGCGACAAGCCACAGACCAAGTTTAAATATGTATTGGAAAAACAAGGGGCCGATTTGAGCGATTATTCCGAAAGCAACCTCGATATTGTTTATTATCCTACGAACAAAATTCGCATTCCGGTGAACAAACAGAACGTACTCGATAGTGGTCTTGTAAAACAGGAAGATGCACATTTGATCGTGGACTATATTGATATTGACCTTCCAAAAAGTGCGTTGCCCAAAAACCGTATTCTGATGTTGGACCTCATTGCCAACAATGATTGGAAACGACCTATCTATTTTTCTGGTGGAAGTTTTGACCGTGCTGAATACATTTGGATGAAGGATTACCTGCAATTGGATGGTCTCATCTACAAACTGGTACCCATTAAAACAGAAAACCGAAATAGTTTCGAATTGGGCCGCATCGATAGTGAGCTCATGTACGATATTGTAAAAAAATGGGAATGGGGCAATTCGGGAAGTGATGACATCTACCACGATCCCCAAACACGTTCCCAAGGGTTATCGTTCAGAAGCAATCTGGCAAGGTTAATGGAAACCCTGATTGCCGAGAACAAAATAGAGAAAGCCAAAGAAGTCATTGAACTTGCCATGACACATTTGCCTGTCGAGCATTTCGGATTCTATGCTTTCGTTGAGCCCTATGTGGATGGTTACTACAAAGTGGGTGAAACCACCAAAGCCCGAGAACTGTTCGAAAAATTAAAAAAGGTCTATCAAGAACGGTTGGAGTATTATTCAAGTGCCCCTCTGGATCAGCAATACGAACGTATTGATGATATTCTAGCCGATATGCAAGCGTACAGAAGAAACATTGATATATTAATTGAAAACCAAGACAGGGATTTTGCCGAAAAAGAAACCTTGATTTTCAACGAATACATTGATAAGTTCTCACAATTTGTGGATAGCGAGGAGGAAACACTTCAAGAAGACTTCATAGAGCCCAACCCAGATATGGAAGATTCCATTGTGCTGGATACCGTACCGGCCGAATTGGATTCCGCCGTTTTGGAAGAATAAAAAAAGCGAGGTGAAAACCTCGCTTTAAATATATTCGTTCAAAATGCCTATCAGAGTGTTGGCGTCTTGTTCTCCACTTTGTCGCCACACCATTTCGCCTTTTTTGTAAATCATTAAAGTAGGAAGTCCTTTGATACGCAAAGCTTGGGAAAGCTCTTTGTTCTTGTCGACATCAATTTTGATTACCTTTCCCTTATCTCCCAAAGCGGCCGCCACATCCCTTAAAACAGGATGCATAGAGGTCGATTGGTCGTTCCACTCTGCATAAAAATCAAGTAGAACAGGTACGTTTAAATCAATAAGTTCACCAAATTTGGACATGAGCTTTTATTGGTTTTGTCAACCAAAAGTAAGAAAATTTGTTAAAATTTAATCTGGGAAAGAAGTACTTGACCTACGGTTAGCGTTAAATTCAAGTTAAACCTTTCTTTTTAAGGGTAATCACCGATATTTCGGGCCAAATACCAAATCTGCCAGGGTAACCAATAAACCCAAATCCACGGTTCACGTTTATAAACTGTCCGAGTTCTTCATAAAGCCCTGCCCAGTACTTGTAGCGCCATTTAACAGGACTCCATTTTATCCATCCGGGAATCTCAATTCCGAACTGCATACCATGGGTGTGCCCACTCAAGGTAAGATGATAATGATACTCATCTTGAATCACTTGCTGTTCCCAATGCGAAGGGTCGTGACTCATCAAAATCTTAAAATCCTCTTGTTGGATTCCTTCCGCAGCTTTTTTCAAGTCCCCTGCTTTTTTAAAACCGCCAGCACCCCAGTTTTCCACCCCGACCAAAGCAATTTTCTTACCTTCTTTTTCAAGATATCTGTGCTCATTTAACAATAAATCAAACCCCATATCTTTTTGAAGGTTCTTCAAATCTTCCAAGTTTTGCTCCTTGGCCTCTGTGGATGGCCAGGAAGCATAGTCTCCGTAATCATGATTGCCCAGAATAGAGTATTTGCCATCCTTGGCTTGCAGCTTACTGAAAAGTTCGGCCCAAGGTTCCATTTCCTCCGCCTTGTTGTTTACCATATCCCCGGTAAAAAGGATGACATCACTTTTTTGCTCATTGATCAAATCAACACCGTAGGCCACTTTTTTGTAGTCATCAAAACTACCGCTGTGCACATCGGATATTTGGGTAATTTGATACCCATCGAACTCATCCGGAAGGTCTTCAAATTCCAAAGCGTATTTTATCACTTGGTAATTGTACTTTCCGCGATACATGCCATAGAGCAAAGCGCCAAAAGGAAGAGCGCCAATCCCCAGTGCCAGGGTACTTACAAATTTTCTCCGGGAAGGGAAATAGGCTTCACCTTCTTCTAATCCAACAATTTTATGATATCCAGCAGTAAACAAACGTGCTATATCTTCAATAATCATAAAAAAGCCTAAGACCATTCCTAGAATTAAAAAGGAGAAGAAAACACCTCCCGCAACTGCCGTGGAAGGGTTCATTGCCGAACCGGGTTGATAGTTGTTAAGCTTTATCATGAAATAAATCATGGCCCCCAAGAAGAGTATTCCATAACCCCATTGGGCAAACGGATTTTTGAACAGGGTTCGAAAAGCCTGAAAACCATAAATGGCAGAAATGATATAAATGATGGAAACGACAATTAAGAATCGAGGCATGTCAATTTTTTTGCAAAGGTATTTTTTAATCCCGTAACACCTTAGTTTTTAGTAATTTTTAACCTGTAGCAAGTTAGACGATCAGTTCCTCATTTCGTTACGAACGGAAAATGGTAAGGCCCCGTTTCACATTAATTTGTAGCTTTGGTTTTCTTCCAATTTATTAAAAATGTCTGACCAAAAACGACTCTTTCTGCTTGATGCCTATGCTTTGATTTTTCGTGGGTACTATGCCCTTATCAAAAATCCGAGGATCAATTCTAAGGGCATGGACACATCCGCTATAATGGGTTTTATGAATTCCCTTTTTGATGTCATTAAGCGTGAACAACCCGACCATTTGGCTGTTGCTTTTGACAAAGGGGGCAGTGTGGAACGCACAGCGATGTTCGAAGAGTACAAGGCCAATCGGGATGAAACCCCAGACGCCATTCGAATAGCGGTTCCCTATATTCAAAAAATATTGAATGCCATGAAAATTCCCGTTGTGGAATTGGAAGGCTACGAGGCTGATGACCTTATCGGAACCCTGGCCAAACAGGCCGAAAAAGAGAACTACAAGGTGTTCATGGTCACTCCTGATAAGGATTTTGGGCAATTGGTATCGGAAAACATTTTTATGTACCGTCCCGCTCGAATGGGGAACGGCATTGAAATTTGGGGCATCCCCGAAGTACAAAAACGTTTCGGGGTAGAGCGGCCAGAGCAGGTCATCGATTATCTGGGTATGATGGGTGATGCCAGTGATAACATTCCCGGTTTACCCGGCGTGGGTGACAAAACGGCCAAAAAGTTCTTGGCAGATTTTGGTTCCATGGAAGGGTTGTTGGCCAATACCGACCAGCTCAAGGGCAAAATGAAGGAAAAAGTGGAGGAAAATGCCGAATTGGGCAGGCTTTCACGAAAACTGGCCGAGATAAAGATCGATTGCGACATCACCTTTGATGCCGAGGATTTTGAAATGTGTCCTCCCGATAGTGATGGGGTACAGGAGATTTTTGAGGAACTGGAGTTTAGAAGATTAAAGGAGCAGTTCATCAAGATTTTTTCCGGTGAGACCGAAGTAACCACCCAAGTGACCAGTACGCCAACAGCAAAACAAGAAGTGAAAGTTGCTGGTAGTGGGCAGTTTACCCTTTTCGGAGGTGACCCTTCGGAAGCAGCAGCAACTATAAAGGATGTCAGTGGGCGAAAAACGGTTGCTGATGTGAGCCATTTTTATCAAACCATCGAAAACGGACTAGGTCTGAGGCTCTTTTTAGACAAACTGATGGCCCAACCGTCGGTTTGTTTTGATACGGAGACCACGTCCATCAATCCATTGGAAGCGGAGTTGGTGGGTATCGCCTTTAGTTGGGCTGGTGGAAAAGGCTTTTATGTCCCAGTACCTGAAGATAGAGAAGAAGCGCAAGGGGTGGTTGAACAACTTCGTCCATTTTTCGAGTCGGAGACCATTGAAAAAGTGGGCCAGAACCTGAAGTATGACATCAAGGTGATGCAAAACTATGGGGTCGAGGTCAAAGGCAAACTTTTTGACACCATGTTGGCGCATTACCTTATCAATCCAGATATGCGGCATAATATGGATGTCCTTGCGGAGACCTACCTCAACTACACCCCCATTTCCATCACTGAACTCATCGGTAAAAAAGGTAAAAACCAGCTGAGTATGCGCCAGGTTCCTTTGGAAAGACAAACCGAATATGCTACCGAAGATGCCGACATTACGTATCAATTGGCACAACATTTTAGACCCGAACTGAAAGAAGCGAGCATCCTGAAACTATTTGAGGAAATCGAACTGCCACTGCTCCGTGTTTTGGCCGATATGGAAAGTGAGGGAATCAATTTGGACAAGGATTTCTTGGGAAATCTTTCCAGCGAACTGGATGGGGATATTAAAAAGTTGGAAGCCAAAATTTATGAGCAGGCCGGGGAGCATTTCAACATTGCCTCCCCCAAGCAATTGGGTGATATTCTCTTCGGAAAAATGAAGTTGGTGGAAAAACCCAAAAAGACAAAGACCGGACAGTTTTCCACTTCGGAAGAGGTACTTTCCTATTTGGCCAAGGACCATGAAATCATCCAAAATGTTTTGGATTACCGAGGGCTTGCCAAGCTCAAAAGCACCTATGTGGATGCGCTGCCCAACGAAGTGCAGGAACATAGTGGTCGGGTGCATACCGATTATATGCAGACCGTGGCTGCGACGGGGCGATTGAGTAGCAACAATCCCAACCTGCAGAACATCCCCATAAGAACGGAACGAGGCCGACAAGTTCGCAAGGCATTTATCCCAAGGGACGAAAACTACGTGCTGCTCGCAGCCGACTACTCCCAAATTGAGCTGCGAATTATCGCGGCCCTAAGTGAGGAGGATACCATGATTTCGGCTTTTAAAAATGGAGAGGACATCCATGCCTCTACCGCTTCCAAGGTCTTCAACGTTCCCATTGAGGAAGTGACGCGGGAACAACGTAGCAACGCCAAAACAGTCAACTTCGGAATCATTTACGGCGTATCTGCCTTTGGGTTAAGCAACCAAACAGACCTCAGCCGTACTGAGGCCAAGGAACTCATAGAAACTTATTATAAGACCTATCCAAAACTTCGAAATTACATCGGTGAACAAATCGACTTTGCCCGGGACCATGGGTATGTTCAAACGGTCTTGGGTCGTCGTCGCTATTTAAAGGATATCAATGCGGGCAACCAAGTAGTACGAGGAGCCGCAGAGCGCAACGCAGTAAATGCCCCTATTCAGGGAAGCGCTGCGGATATTATTAAAATTGCGATGATCAACATCCATAAAAAGCTGAGCGAAGGGGAGTTCAAAACCAAAATGCTGCTGCAAGTGCATGATGAATTGGTATTTGATGCCTACAAACCTGAACTCGAGGAAATGAAGCAAATCATCAAAACCGAAATGGAAAAGGCCTACGAACTCGCGGTACCTTTAGATGTGGAAGTGGGGATTGGCGAGAATTGGTTGGAGGCGCATTAATCCTATCAAGATTAACCCAATAGAATTAAAAAAGGCACCTAAATAGGTGCCTTTTGCATTGAATTATCGTTCGTTTTTTAATTACCAGCCTAAAGCCAGTTTCAATTTTGATTTTCTTGTTTTTTTAATTTCAGTTTTTACTTCTTGTCCTGCCAATCGGGCATCTTTTTCGAAGTGGGCAAACATTTCCATGGAAAACGGAGAGGCTTGCCAAACGTTTGGATAATGTTTTAACTTTCTCATGCTTCTGTTTTAAGATAAATGAGTCGCAAAATTCCCTTATACCTTACCATGGCAAAACAACCGGATTTTCCTATTTCTATGCTATTTTAACCTCAATAGTGCACTTTAACGATTTTTTGGGTTAAATGCTCATATTGAGACCATGATTCTGCAGGTCAAAAACGGTTTTATGATGAACTGTAGTTCTCCCCTATTTGGTCCAAGACCTTCAAAAAAGTTTGGAATTCCAGCACATCTAAGTTATCAATGGCTTGTGTGCGGAGTTTTATGGCATGGGGCAATACCAAATCGATGATTTCATGTCCTTTTGGGGTCAGTTCAAGCTTAAAGCGCTTTTGGTCACCCTCGAATCGGGTTTTGGTAATCCAGTTTTTGTTTTCCAACTTTCCAATGACCCGGGAGGTAGTGGCCCGATTGCGGAAATTAGTGCGAACAATCTCTCGCTGGGATGCCTCTTCTCCCAACTCTGAGATGCGATGGAGAATTACCCACTGCTCGATGGTCATATCTACGCCTAACTGCTCAAAAGTGCGCAGATAGGCATCCTGGATTTTCCGAAGTACTAAATCCAGGTGCAATCCTATTCCCGATATTTCATCTATTTGGTTGAGCATATTTTCATTTTGCCATTCCCGCGAAGGCGGGAATCTCTTCAAACCTAAGATTCCGCTTCAAGTGTAATTGGGATGTTTCGGGTCTGTTTTTCTCGTTGTCAGGCTGAGCCTGTCGAAACCCCCTCACCAAAGCACACTTCGACAAGCTTAGTGTGACATCAATTTTAACCCAATTTTTTCTTTTCGAAATGCTTTCGTAATCCAAAAATAACTATTTTTGTTGCATTAACAACAATAATTGGTTCGCAATCAAAAATATATCTAACATGGAAACGACAGCAGCACCCAAAATGCCCGAAGCCACAAAGGACTTTATGCCCATTAATGGCACAGATTACGTTGAGCTTTATGTAGGGAACTCCAAACAGGCCGCCCATTTTTACAAAACCGCCTTTGGATTTCAATCCCTGGCCTATGCCGGATTGGAAACTGGCTTAAAAGACCGCGAGAGTTATGTGGTGGTTCAAGATAAAATTCGTCTAGTGTTGACCTCACCGCTCAAAAGTGGTACCGAAATCGGGAAACACATTGATACCCACGGTGATGGTGTTAAAGTAGTCGCCCTTTGGGTCGATGATGCCACATACGCCTACAATACGGCCATGGAACGCGGAGCCAAATCATACATGGAGCCGACAACCGAAGAAGACCAAACGGGTAAGGTGGTCCGTTCAGGAATCTATACCTATGGTGAGACGGTCCATATTTTCGTGGAGCGCAAAGATTACAACGGAATTTTTCTACCCGGATTCAAAAAATGGGAAACCCCAGAATACAATCCGGCACCAACTGGTCTAAAATATGTAGATCACATGGTCGGCAATGTAGGCTGGAATAAAATGGACCATTGGGTTGAGTTTTACGAGAACGTAATGGGCTTTAAGAACATTCTTTCGTTTGATGACAACGACATTTCCACAGAATACACCGCTTTAATGAGCAAGGTGATGAGCAATGGCAATGGCCGCATTAAATTCCCAATTAATGAACCTGCCGAGGGAAAGAAAAAATCACAAGTCGAAGAGTACTTGGATTTCTATGAAGGCGAAGGTGTTCAGCACGTTGCGGTTGCTACTGACGACATCATCAAAACCGTTCGTGACTTACGTAGCCGTGGGGTAGAATTTTTAAGAGTCCCAGATACCTATTACGAAGCTGTTACCGACCGTGTGGGCAAAATTGATGAGGATATCGCTCCTTTACGCGAGTTGGGCATCTTGGTCGATCGTGATGATGAAGGGTATCTCCTTCAGATTTTCACCCGTCCTGTAGAGCCTCGACCCACTATGTTCTTTGAAATCATCCAAAGAAAAGGCGCACAATCGTTCGGAAAAGGTAACTTTAAAGCATTATTTGAGGCCATTGAGCGCGAACAGGAACTTCGTGGCACCTTGCACTAAATTCAATTTACGCTATGCCGATTTATCATAAACTCGGAAAAATTCCGCAAAAGCGACACACCCAGTTTGAAAAAGCCGATGGCGGTCTCTATTATGAGCAACTATTTGGAACCATCGGTTTTGATGGGATGTCCTCATTGCTGTACCATATCCATCGCCCGACCCAGGTCAAAGAGGTCGGTGAACCTTTGGACATGAGTCCAAAAATTGCAGTGGAAAAGAACATCACTTCTCGAAAGCTGATTGGTTTTGATGTACAACCCAAGGATGACTTTTTGGAAGCCCGGGAGCCTCTTTTGGTGAATAGTGATGTCCACATCGGATTGGCCGCTCCCAAGAAATCGTTGACCTCGTATTTTTATAAAAATGCGGATGCGGATGAGATGCTTTTCATCCACCGAGGTTCGGGAACCCTTAAAACCTTTTTAGGTAATATTCCTTTTGAATATGGTGATTACCTCATCATTCCACGCGGGATGATTTATCAGATAGAATTTGATTCAGAGGACAACCGTATTCTTTATGCGGAATCTTTCCATCCCATTTATACCCCTAAGCGGTATCGAAACTGGTTCGGACAGATGCTGGAGCATTCCCCATTTTGCGAGCGGGACTATAAATTGCCCCAAGACCTCGAAAGCCATGATGAAAAAGGGGAGTTTTTGATGAAAATCAAAAAACAAGGCATGTTGCATAGTTTAGTATACGCTACCCATCCCTTTGATGTTGTGGGCTGGGACGGATATAATTTTCCATACGGATTTTCCATCCACAACTTTGAACCGATTACTGGAAGGGTTCACCAACCACCACCGGTTCACCAAACCTTCGAAACCGGAGCATTCGTGATTTGTTCGTTCTGCCCAAGACTGTACGATTACCATCCGAAGGCAATACCGGCACCCTATAACCACTCCAATATCGATTCTGACGAAGTGTTGTACTATGTGGATGGGGATTTTATGAGTCGAACAGGTATTGGTCCTGGTTACATTTCATTGCATCCGGCCGGGATTCCGCATGGACCTCATCCAGGAACCTATGAAGCCAGCATCGGCAAAAAGGGCACGGAGGAGTTGGCTGTAATGATTGATACCTTTAAACCCTTACAAGTCACCGAAAATGCCCTCAAGATTGATGATGGCAAGTACTATAAATCTTGGATGGAATAAGTGATTTTGTCACACCGAGCTTGTCGAAGTGTGAATAAATTCTACCGTCTCCTTCGACAAGCTCTGGTTGACGGCCAATAACTATTACTACATGATAATCAACATACCTGAGAATTCAGATTTTTCAATCCACAACCTTCCTTTTGGAATTTTTTCAACATCCGACCGTAGTCCACGTACAGGAGTAGCCGTAGGAGAACATATTTTAGACTTGGCCGCCGTTGCCGAGCTTGATGTTTTCGATTTCAATACAGCCGTATTCGAAAAAGATGTGCTAAATGATTTTATCTCCTTAGGCAAGGAAATCACCAAGAGGGTTCGGAAAGATATCCAAGCTTGGTTAAAGGATGATGAATCCGTTTTGGCTGGAAAACCCGAACTGTTCGTAAAACAGTCTGAAGCCACCATGCACATGCCCGTATATGTAGGTGACTACACTGACTTTTACTCGAGTATTGAACATGCTACTAATGTTGGAAAAATGTTCCGTGACCCTGAAAATGCATTGTTGCCCAATTGGAAGCATATTCCTGTAGGGTATCACGGAAGGGCAAGTTCCATTGTTGTGAGTGGGGAACCCATTCGTCGCCCTAAAGGGCAAACCTTGCCCAAAGATTCCAAAACACCTGTTTTTGGACCTTCACAGCGATTGGATTTTGAATTGGAAATGGGATTTGTCTGCGGACAAAATACACAAATGGGAGATTCCGTATCCACTGGTGAAGCCGAGGATTACATTTTCGGATTGGTCCTTTTCAATGATTGGTCAGCCCGGGACATCCAAAAATGGGAATATGTACCACTGGGCCCCTTTTTGGCGAAAAACTTTGCTTCATCCATCTCACCCTGGATTGTTACCTTGGAAGCATTGGAACCTTTCCGTGTGCCAGGACCTAAACAAGAACCCAAAGTACTGCCCTATTTGGAATATGGCGGTGAAAAAAATTACGATATCGACCTTGAAGTTGGCATAACTCCCGAAGGAAGTGAAGAAACCACCGTTTGCCATAGTAATTTCAAACACATGTATTGGAACATGGCACAACAGTTGGCCCACCATACCGTAAACGGGTGCAACATTCATATTGGGGACATGATGGCATCGGGAACCATTTCAGGAAAGGAAGAAAATTCTTTTGGTTCTATGCTGGAACTGGCTTGGATGGGTACTAAACCGGTTCAGATGAAAGATGGTTCTGAACGAAAGTTTATCAATGACGGTGATACGGTTACCATGCGAGGATATGCCCAAAAAGGCGATATCCGTGTTGGATTTGGAGAAGTCTCTACCAAGGTGTTACCTGCAAAATGATGTAGATTTGTATGCTTCAACAAGCTCAGCATGACACTTTTAAATAGTAGTACCTAAACATGACCAAAACCATAGACCCAGCTTCAATTCCTCAACCCGATTTGCACAGCATATTGTTAACTGCGGTGGCCCCGAGACCCATCTGCTTTGCCAGCACCGTAGATGCTGAAGGCAATGTCAACTTGAGTCCCTTTAGTTATTTCAATGTGTTCAGTTCTAACCCACCTGTGTTGATATTTTCTCCTGCCCGAAGCGGTCGCGATAATACACACAAACACTCTTACCTTAATGTGAAGGAAGTGCCCGAGGTGGTCATCAATATCGTTAACCACCCCATTGTAGAGCAAATGTCATTGGCGAGTACAGCATATGAGCGAGGGGTAAATGAATTTCAAAAATCTGGATTGACCGAAGTACCCAGTGAAAAAGTAAGGCCTCCCAGAGTTGGCGAAGCCCCGGTTTGCTTTGAATGTACGGTTCAACAGACCATTGAACTCGCGGAAGAACCCGGTGCCGGTAATTTAATCATTGCCAAAGTGGAACTAATCCATATTAATGAAAACTATTTGGATGACCAAGGAAGTTTGGATACCCAAAAATTGGATTTGGTTGGGAGAATGGGAGGAAGTTGGTACATAAGAGCTGCCGGAGATGCCCTTTTTGAGATTCCGAAGCCTATTCGTACCAAAGGAATTGGGGTGGATACGCTTCCGGAAGGAATCCGTGAAAGCCATGTACTCACCGGAAACAACTTGGGTCGTCTGGGAAATTTGGAAAAATTGCCATCCGAAGAAGAAATCCGTCAAATCGAGCAGGATGATGAGGTTCGAATGATAAAGAAAAAAGTTGGGGACAATCCAACCCAATTGAAAAAGCAATTGCATTGGCTAGCCCAAAAGGTTTTGGATGAGGGCGAAACAAAAAAAGCCATGGCCATTTTGATTCATGCTGAAAATATTTAGAAATGGACAAAGGAATTGAATCAATTTTCAAGCCCTATCTTGAGCCAAAAGAGGTCTATAAAGGGGGAAAAAATATTCCCTCAGATGCCAAAAAGAAGATTTACAAGCTTTCTTCCAACGAAAACCCCATAGGAGCTTCACCCAAGGCCATTGCGGCTCTAAAAGCTTGTGCTGACAAAGTGGACATTTATCCTGACCAAACCGATATTCGATTACGGGAAGCTTTGGTGCAAGATTTTGAAGGTAAGCTTCAGGTGGACCAGTTTTTGTGTGGCAATAGCGGTTCTGAAATCATCGACATGATTTTGAGAGCCTTCGTCAATGAGGGGGATGAGGTCATTTATTCCAATCCTTGCTTTCTCCCCTATTCCGTTTTTTCGAGATGGTATGGCGCAAAACAAGTTGATATTCGACTTAAGGATCCAGATTATAGCCTAGATTTAAATGGAATCCTTGACGCCATAACGAGTAGAACCAAGGTCATTTTCTTGACGAGTCCCAACAATCCTACGGGGACCTACATTCCAAAAGCAATTCTTGAAAAATTCCTGAATAAGGTCCCAAAAAATATGGTAATTGTATTCGATGAAGTATACCGCCATTTTGCAGATGCACCTGATTATGTCACGGCTTTACCTTATGTATTGGAAGGTCATAATGTCATCGGCATCAATAGTTTTTCAAAAACGTATGGCTTGGCGGGATTGCGTATCGGATATTGTTATACCACTCAAAAAATCGCAGCTTACATTCGCCAAATCCACAAACCTTTTCTGTTGCCATTGACTTCCATTGAAGCAGGCATCGGAGCTTTGAGAGACAAGGAGTTTGTGGAAGAAACCGTTAAAACAGTCCAGCAAGGAAGGATTTTTCTTGCCAAGGCTTTTGAAGAACTTGGAATTACCTTTTGGCCCTCACAAGGCAACTTCTTTATCATTGACCCTCCTTTGCCTGAATTTGAGTTTACAGACTTTTTGATGCAAGAAGGAATCATGGTACGCCCTGTATCTCAGTTTGGTGCTCCTGGAAAAGTTCGAATTACGGTAGGTGTACCGGAAGCCAATCAAGCTCTAGTCGAGGCTCTTAAAAAAATCAAAGCCTAAAAGACAAAACGGTAGGTAGCCTTTAACAGAAAGATGTTCTGTGGAGTTTGTCCAAAAACATTATCCCCCAAACTGCTCAAAAGGCCTTGGGAGGGGTCTCCGTCACGAGAGACATCTTGTGACCAGACCAAAAAGATTTCCGACCCAGGAATATATTCCCATCGTATGACCAGATTTGACCGAAATTGAACAAACGAAAAATCAGGGTCACCGAAACTGAAATCAACAGTACCGTCAACGTTTTCATCAATGGAATACGAACCATCTTGAAAGGTAACCTGTTCACCAACATAACCCAAAAATCGATTTTCGAATCGTTGTGCCGTCGCATCGGTAACATGTTTAAAGTTGGAATATCTTCCTCTTGAAATAAAGGGCTGCCCCCAATACTGAATGGTCAGATTTGGATTAATGGTATAATTAAACCGGAAGGACATACTCAAGGTACGTTGTAGTATCTCTCCATTTAAATATCGGGGTGAACCATTAACATCATCAAAATTGTCAATAAACTGCAGCTTGTCATTATTGATAGTCAAAGAGGGAAATGCAGAGACCCGAATTGCATTGATAGGTTGATAGACCAATCCAGCCTCAATAAAATAAAAACGATAAGAATTATCTACCGCCTTCCGACCACGATGGAAGAAATTGAAACGTAGTTTTTTGCGATTATCCGTTCGAATGGAATTCCAGAAACTCATTTCGGGGGATCGTCTAAGTCGCGGGCCTCCTCGAAGGGCAAAGTTGTCATATTGAATGGGTGCGTAGTTGAATCCGAAGTTCGAAAACCAGTTATTTTCCCAATTCTGCCAGCTATTGGTGTTAAATCTTAAGTTGTTATGATTTCCTGCAAAATCCCACGCACTCCAATGATTATAGTTGATACCGACCCTTCTGAACGTACTATCCGGCTTTAGGGTCTGGTAACCAATCCAGGTGTAGTGACGAATATCATCTGACTGTCTTTGAAATCCGATGTCGTTCAGTTCCAATTCAGGAGATCGCCAGGTGCCCCCGGTCTCAAACCGCCAGTGCCCATTTCCAATTTTACCGCTTTGAAGGTTTCCTGCCGTTCCTGTCAATGATGTTCGGTCCGTGTCCACTTCAACATGGTCCGCATCCACCCGTTGAAACAAATGCGTAATGGATTCTTGGGTGTTTTCAATGGCTTCTTCGCTTCCTTCCACATGGCTAAAAATCACATTCCCTTCGACATACCAATCTCGATTGTTCCATTGGTGCATAAAATCAATGCCCCCTGTATAAGCAGACCTGTGCAGAAAATTCAATTCTTCCGTTAGGTTGTCCCTGTTGGTTGCTGTAAAAATTCCACCAATAAAGGAATTTCTATCGTTGAAATCTTTTTGTAGTCTACCCACAAAATAATTGGTTAGCGGTTCCACCATTTCCCTTCTTCCGTTGCCTTCTTCGTCCACAATAGAGGCATAGCGTTTGGCGGTAACACTTTCCAGCACTCCGATCGCCCAGCCGTCACGAGTTTTACCACTGAACTTTGCTGCCCCGATCATGGGCGTATTATCCGGTTGGTCTATAAACTCATTATCTTCAATATCGGGAGAGCCTTGGGGACTTCTTCCAATACGTCGGGAGTAAAAAACATTGTCAAAACCAAAAGTGTTCCCGGCTTCGGATTGTGAAATATTAAAATCGAAAATATTTTTATTCTCCACAAAAAACGGTCTTTGTTCCCTAAAAAAGATTTGAAAGCCATCCAAAGCAATAGCAGAGGGGTCTGCTTCAACCTGACCGAAATCTGGATTTACTGTCAGGTCCAAGGTTAAATCATTGGTCACTCCAATTTTTGCATCCAGCCCGACCGTAATATCGTTCTCGTTTCCATCCCTAAATGGATTTCCTTCTTCCGCTTCGTAAGTTTCACCACTGGTAACGGTGTAAGGTTGTATTTCCAATTGTTTTTGGGGTTCGATATTCTTTAAGCCGTGTAATTCGCCAAACTCGCTGACCCATCCGGGTTGATCAATGGGTTTGCGCTGCCATAACGAACGTTCCTCGGCCCTAAAAAAACGTCGGGTCGATTGAAGCCCCCAGACTTGGTCATCTGCCCCACTAAACTTTAACTGACTCAAGGGGATTTTAAGTTCCGCTGTCCAACCTTCTTCATCCACATTCGTTCTGGTATACCAAATGGGATTCCAGCTTCCATCCCAATTGTTTCCGTTGTTAGACACAAACTCATCCCCTTTTACCCCAGCGGCTGTAACCGTAAAAGAGAAAGCGGTACGCTGGTCATGATAGCTATCGATGTTGAACTCAACCCAGTCACCGTCGAAGCCATCCCTTCGGGAAAGCCGTTTCACTATTTTATCTGGTTCTTCATCATAGCACCGTACTCCTATGTATAAAAACTTGCTGTCGTAAACAATTTTAAACTTGGTCTGATAGCTAGGCGGTGTATTCTCGTCAGGTTGAAACTCTACATAATCACCGGTCCATTCTACAATATCCCAAGCTTGATCATTGAGCATACCATCGATGTCGGGAGGCTTTATTTCACCAATGGCCTGGGTAACATAAATTTTTTTGGCAACTACCTGCGTGGTATCGGGATTGACCGCAAATGCATTAACACAAAAGGAAAGAAGAGCTAGAACGAGTAAGAGTGTTGGCTGTCTCACTGTTTCGTTTTTTGATTTGATTAGTTGAAATAAAGACCACACAAAATGAAAACAGTTACACTATCGGGTAAAATCACACCAATTTTAACATTGTTTAAATGGTTCTTATCTTGCCCAACCGATTGAGGAACATCTTGATTTTGAAAAAAGAAAAATATTCCCAATCAACCATTTGTAATTCAATCTAATAATTGTACATTTGCAGCCCGTTTTAACGAACAGGCAATTCAACGATTAATATTCTAGAAGTGGATACATTAAGTTACAAGACGATTTCGGCCAATAAATCAACCGTTTCAAAAGAATGGTTGTTGGTAGATGCAGAAGGGCAGACATTGGGTAGATTGGCTTCAAAAGTGGCCAAGCTATTACGAGGAAAACACAAGACCAATTTTACTCCCCATGTTGATTGTGGTGACAACGTTATTGTAATCAATGCTGATAAAATCAATTTGTCAGGGAACAAGTGGTCTGAAAAAGTATATCAACGCTACACAGGTTACCCAGGTGGTCAGAGAGAAACCTCTGCTTTGGAAATGTTGGAAAAGCGTCCTGAGCGAATCGTTGAAAAATCTATCAAAGGTATGCTTCCCAAGAACAGATTGGGAGCCGACCTTTTCAGAAACTTAAAGGTATATGCCGGCACAGAACACGGTCATGAAGCCCAAAAACCAAAAGCGATAAACTTAAACGACTACAAATAATGGAAGTTGTTCACAAAATTGGTAGAAGAAAAACCGCAGTAGCCCGAGTATATGTTTCCGAAGGAAAAGGAAACATTACTGTGAATAAGAGGGATTATAAAGATTACTTTTCTACTGCTCCTTTACAATATAAAATACAGCAGCCTTTTGCATTGACCGGTAACGAAGACAGTTATGATGTTAAGGTAAATGTTTACGGAGGCGGAATCACTGGGCAGGCTGAAGCAGTTCGTTTGGCTTTGTCTAGAGCTATGTGCGAGATTAATGAGGAAAACAGGGAAGTTCTTAAACCTGAAGGTCTATTGACCCGTGACCCGAGAATGGTGGAGCGTAAGAAGTTTGGTCAGAAGAAAGCCCGTAAGAAATTCCAGTTCTCCAAGCGTTAAGAATTTTTGGTGCTTCGGCACCTATTATATAAGAATGTTCATTGAAAACCCTGAAGTATTTTCAGGGTTAAATTTTAATCAAGTTGTCGTTGTTCCAAAGAGCAATTTTTCAACTTTTTGGATACTAGTTTAGCATCTAAATGGATGGGGCGAACGTAAGTGACCACCCACCCATTGCTACTACAACGGAACGTAAACTAAGTACAAAAAATGGCAAACAAAACCGAAGTCAAAGACTTATTGGAAGCAGGTGTGCATTTTGGCCACCTAACCAGAAAATGGAACCCCAATATGGCTCCCTATATCTACATGGAGCGCAATGGGATTCACGTTATCAATCTTTACAAAACCGTAGCAAAGCTCGAAGAGGCCAAAGAGGCTTTGAAGAAAATTGCTTCCTCAGGAAGAAAAATTCTTTTTGTTGCAACCAAAAAACAAGCGAAGGATATCGTAGCTGATAAGGTATCCAAAGTGAACATGCCCTACATCACTGAAAGATGGCCAGGTGGTATGTTGACCAACTTTGTCACCATTCGTAAAGCAGTCAAAAAAATGACCGCCATTGATCGGATGAAAAAAGACGGCACTTTCAATACACTTTCTAAGAAAGAAAGATTGCAAGTAGATCGTTTGCGGGCAAAATTGGAAAAAAACTTGGGCTCCATTGCTGACATGACCCGTTTACCAGGTGCAATTTTCATTGTGGATACCATGCGAGAGCATATTGCGGTAAAGGAGGCTCAAAAATTGAACATCCCCATTTTTGCAATGGTCGATACCAATTCAGACCCTAGACCCATCGATTTCGTTATTCCAGCCAATGACGATGCAGGTAAGTCGATTGAAGCTATTCTTGCAGAAGTGACAGATGCAGTAGCAGAAGGATTGGCCGACCGTAAAAATGATAAGCAAGCTGAAGCCGCTCAAGCAGAAAAAGAAGAAGAGGTAGCTGTAGCTGAGCCAGTGGTTGAGGAAAAAACGGCAGAGGAAAAGGTAGCAGAACCTAAAGAGGAAAAGAAAGTAGTTGCCGTAGAGACTCCGACCGAAGTGGTTGAAGAGGTTTCCGCAGAAGCCGAAAAGGAAGTTGTTGAAGAACCAAAAGCCGAAAAAGAGACCGCTACTGAAGATGTAGAAGACCTTACAAAAATTGAAGGGATTGGTCCAAAAGCTGCTGAAGCCTTGAACAATAATGGTATCAACACTTATGTAGACCTTTCTAAAGCCAAAGCGGACAATATCAAGGAAATTTTGACCGAAGCGAGCTCTAGAATGGCACATTTAGACCCAACTAGCTGGCCAAAGCAGGCAAAAATGGCTGCTGATGGAAAGTGGGACGAACTTAAAGAATGGCAAGAAAACGCCAAAGGAGGTGTAGAATAATTAGGAAGTGTGATTTAACATTGTCCTAATCCAAAATACATCAACACTATTTTACTTTATACAAATTTTAAAAGAAACGAAAATGGCAAAAATTACCGCCGCAGACGTAAATAAATTAAGAAAAATGACCGGGGCCGGAATGATGGATTGTAAGAACGCCCTTGTTGAAGCAGAAGGTGATTTTGATAAAGCAATCGAAATCCTAAGAAAAAAAGGACAAAAAGTTGCTGCAAAGAGAGCTGACCGAGATTCTTCGGAAGGTGCTGCAATCGCCAAAGTAAGTGATGACCGTTCAAATGGTGTTATTATTTCGCTGAACTGTGAAACCGACTTCGTTGCCAAAAATGATAGCTTTGTAAGCTTAGCAAATGATTTGGCAGAGTTGGCATTGGGATACGATAACAAGGATGCTTTCTTGAGCGCACCCTTTAATGGGATTACCGTTTCAGAAAAATTGACCGAGCAGACCGGAGTTATTGGTGAAAAGATTGAAATCGGTAGTTTTGAAAGATTGAATGCTCCTTTTGTAGGCGCCTATATTCATGCAGGCAACAAGATTGCCACTTTGGTAGGTCTTTCTGCATCTGTTGATGGTGCTGCAGACGCTGCAAAAGATGTGGCAATGCAGGCCGCAGCAATGAACCCTGTAGCGTTGAATGAGGAAGGTGTTGATCAGTCCATTATTGATAAGGAGATTGAGATTGCCAAAGATCAATTGCGACAGGAAGGAAAGCCAGAAGCTATGTTGGACAACATTGCCAAAGGGAAACTAAAGCGTTTCTTCAAAGACAACACTTTGGTGAACCAAGCTTTTATCAAAGACAGTAAGCAAAGTGTGGCCCAATATGTGAAATCTGTTGATTCCGACTTGGAAGTAACCGGTTTTCAAAGGGTTGCCTTAGGATAAGTTTCCTAACATAAACAAAAAAAAGCCACTCGAATCGAGTGGCTTTTTTTGTTCAACTTATTTAAAGCTATTTGGACTTTATGAGGATATCCCCATTAAAAGTCTTAAAAAGCATTTCTGGGCCGCCCCCATTAATGGTGCCACGAACCCACTGTTCAATTTTCACCTTGTACTTTCCGGAAGACTGGTTTTTGTCCATTTCTGGTTTGTTGTCAGATATTACCATATCAAAATCAGTGTAGATATCGCCCATTTCTGATTTTGCCTTTACGTTGGCTTTGACCGAGCTTGGGAAAGTGACCTCTACGTCACCATTAAAGCTGCTAAAGGCCATATTTGCGTCCCCATCAATACGGTTAAAACTCACATTGACTTCCCCGTTGGTCGTATCGGTAATCACAGAGCCACTCACATTTTCCAGTGTGATATCTCCATTCACATTGCTGATTTCCAAAGCTCCCGACACTCCCTTAACATGAATATCCCCTCTATTGACCGTACCCAATTTCAATGAGAAGTTAGCAGGTACCTTGATATCGAAATCGGTTTTTTTGTTCCAGGCTTCATTTTCAATTTTTACCACATTATTCTTTTCTTCTCCGCTGATGTTAAGTCCAGAGCCTCCTATACGCTTGAGTCCTGACTTGGTTTTCGTCGATTTCTCTTCGTCCTCTACTACGGAAACCTTCACAATAACCTCTTTTCCTTCATAAGCACTTACCGTAATGGAACCCTTAAGTTGTTCCACCTCCAAAAATCCTTCGCTCCCAGGGTCACTTAGCGGAATGGTAAATAAATCGATATTATTTTCCTGTCCGTACAATCCGTTAGCCAAGTAAACGAAAAGTACTACTGCCATTAACTTTATATTTTTCATAGTCTATATTTTTTTGATGTATACGTCTCCATTTAAAGTCTCAAAATCGAAATCTATTCGCCCATTGCCTATTTGAACAACAGGTTTTGTCTCATACCGGTATTTAGGCTTGTCTCCTTTACCAGGTTCCTTGTTGGTCTGCATAAACTGTTTGTTGATATCAAAATCAGTGTACATTTCTCCATTCATGCTTTTGAACGAGATGTTCGCAGAAAGCGTTTTTTGATAAGAAACATTGATGTCTCCGTTCAAAGCATAATATTCAGATGACTCAATAGGATTGTCGGCATACGAAATATTTACCGCCCCATTAATACAGTGTACTTTGGTTTTTCCAGTAATATTCGTCAAGGTGATTCCACCATTGATATTATCTGCTTTCAGAAATGTCCCTGAAGTATTTTTCACCTCGATTTCCCCATCATTTACTGTACTCACCTGAATCTTCACCGATTGGGGAACTTTAACTTTGAAATCAAGTTTATGATCATAAGCTGGTTCTTCCCGATTGCACCAGTTATATCGCAGATTATCATCATCGAACTCGATGTAAGGGGCTTCAGGCCGAAGAATGACCCTGTTTGCATCAGTCACAACCTTAAGCTGGAGTTCTTGTTTACCAAGTTCCAAATCTTCTGCTGTTTTAGAAGTTATAGTGCGATTCACTTCCATAATAACCTTATCCCCACTATAACCCTCAACCTGAATGGACCCAAAAACATTTTTGATTACAAGGGTATTGGAAGGAGTATTTCCCAAGGGAACTTCCTTCGAAATTTTTTCTGAAAACTCTTTTTTCTGAGCTTTCGTACATGCCGTGCCTATCCATAAGGTGAGGGAAAGCACTAAGATCAACTGTTTCATCATTTTTTGATTTTTAACTGTTCGTGATTTGATTTTTGTCTCAATGGAGACTGATTGATAAATAAACTCTAGATTATGGATTCTATAGAATTTTCTATTTTCTTCTTTACCGTTGTGTCCAACTCCTTTTCCTTTAATAATTCGCGAAAAGGCTCAATGGACGCTTTTTCCTGCAAGGCCACCATAAGGTTCGCTAAGGTGACTTGGAGAATGGGAGATTCTTGATGCACTATCGATTGAACCAAACCTTGCCTTACCAAGGGATCATCCAAATAATTCGTCAATGATTCAATAGCCGCCAATCTCACATTCACATTGGGGTCACTGTTTAAGGTCTGCAAAAGGGCTTTTACAACGATACTATCAACACTTGTAATTTTATTTGCTTCGCTTACGCCTTGAAGTCGTTGATTGGCCGAAGGCTGTTCTAAAAGTGTCAAAACCAGACGCTGTCGAATTTCCTCGGTCTCATTATCGGTTTCCACAACTTCTTGCGAGGGAATAGATGAATTTGACGGGCTTAAAAAATATCCAACCCCCAGGCCAATTCCAATAAGTACTACCCCATAGGCCAGTCTCGGTTTCAAAATGGAAAACACAGTCTCCTGTAGCATGTGCCAAAAGCTCTTTCTGGATTTAGCATCCATTGCTTCAGTTAGCATTCCAAAGAAGTTTTCATCCATTCTTGATGAAGGTTCAGGGGCATCCAAACCCTCTACCTTTGACCAAGTGTCCAACAATTCCTGGTATTCCTTTTGATAGCTTACATTTTTAGAGAGCAATTCTTCAAAATGAACTTTATCTTGTTCAGACATATCTCCACTCAGATAGTCCATCGCCAATATTTTAAATGTTTCCTTATCCATCTTCACGAAATTTCCAATTCCAAAAAAATACTTCTTAAATCCTTGAGTGCTCTATGCACCCTCACTTTGGCCGCACCTTCAGTGCATCCGATAATATCTGCCAACTCCTTAAATTTTAAACCCTTGTATTTGCTCATAATCAAAAGCTCTCTTTTTTCATCCGGTAGCTTTGCCAATGCTTTTCGCAGCAATACAGAATTGCCCTCCTTTTCAATGTCATCATTCAAATCATCCTCCGCAGCATTGCCCAATTCTCCAGAGGAAACATTAAGGGAGATTTTTTCTTTCGCCACTTTATTATGATGATCATGGTTGACATTTCTGGCCATTCGAAACATCCATGCGACGAACAATCCTTCTCCCGTGTATGAGCTTTTGTACTTCAACATTCGAACGAAAACATTTTGCACCAAATCCTCACTGACCGATGGGTTGTTTCCCATATTGTAAAAAAATCCGAACAACCTCTTTTTATGGCGTTCATAGAGGAGTCCAAGTTTGTCCAAGTCTCCAGATTTTACTTTTAACATAAGTGCATTGTCCGATAGGTCGTTCAAGTTGCTGGCTTTTTCAGTTTGTTTTCAGGATATACCGTAGCTTTTCAAAAAGGTTACAAAATGTATGATTTTTTTGGTCAATTTTCTTTGCGCAGGGCAAATCCTCTCGCTATCAATCCAAAGTTTTTTTGATTATTTTTGTCCGGATTTCAACACACCTCAATGCAATACAGAAGAATTCTATTGAAACTGAGCGGGGAAGCGCTCATGGGAGAACAACAATACGGAATTGATGGAAAAAGGCTATCTGAGTACGCTGACGAGATTAAATCTGTAGTGGAAAAGGGAGTTGAAGTGGCCATCGTTATAGGAGGTGGAAATATTTTTAGAGGGCTGGCCGGTGCAAGTCAGGGTATGGACCGCGT
>NZ_JANQIH010000053.1 GCF_028282265.1 Allomuricauda sp. | reverse complement strand
ATGACTTTACTTATAACTATGATTTCAGTAAAGCCGAATATATCGGTGACAACAGATACCGTCACAACACTTGGTTTTATAATAGCAAACAATTGGCCGATGAAAATCCTGAGGGAGAAGGGGCAAAAACCCGAAAATTCTTAAAGGATAAGGGGTATCATTTAGAAGACGAGTTTATGATGTCAAGATTTGTGGGATTGGCAAGTAGTGATAGAAAACATGAAATTATAATCTACTACATAGAGATGCTTCGAAAAAATACTGGATACACCTTGGAAGAATTCGAAAGTTCAGTGGATGAAGAGGAGGGAAAAAAGATAAGGAATGAACTGATCGGTCGGTCCAGATACAGTTTTACCATCATCAAAGGTTAAATCAATTATTTTTAGGATGGATAAATTGGTACACCTCCAATAATGTATCTGATATTTATAGCTCTAAAACAGAGCTGAACCCTATATACTTCCGTACACAGTCAAATACCACCCTATGAAAAAAAGAAATGCAATACTTTACATCAGGATTTTAGCGCTCTTTTTTGTTGTTCTGATACCATTGGGCGCCTATTCTCAAAATAAGGATATCAAGAATGAAATTCTGAAAAACGGAGAAACCATTCGAAAGGCCTTTTCCGATGGTGATATCGACCGAATTAAGTCTCTACATCATCCTGAGGTCATTAAAGCATTGGGGTATAACGACCTGAAGATTGGTCGAGATGAAGTTATGGCAGGGTTAAAAGAAACATTAAAAAATTTCACCTTGGAATTTATAAAGAATGATGTGGAGAGTATTTTAATAGAAGGTAATGTCGCCATTGAACAAACCAAGTTTTCCATAAAAGGGACGCCAAAAAGTGGTGGCGATCCTTTTGTTTTCAGCGGACGAACAATGGTTACCTACATAAGATATGATGAAAGCCCCACGGGCTGGGCAACGATACGGGAATTAATTCAACCCGCAACTGAATGAGTATGGGAAGGAATTGACTTTTGCACTCAATTTGTCGAACAGAAAAAATAGATACGTAACAAAAGATATGATTGATGACTACTCAACTCCTAGTACAGTACTGTTAGTCAATTGGTCTTTTGTAATACTTCAGAGGGTTTACAGTCATAGACCTCTTTAAAGGCTTTGGTAAAATAGGATAGATTACTAAACCCAACATCATAAGCGATTTCTGATACCGTACCTTTTTGGTTTTGAAGGTACTCGTAGGCCTTTTTCAATCTGTATTGCCGAATAAAATCAGATGTACTGTATCCAATAATGGCTTTCATTTTGCGGTAGAGCTGCACCCTACTCATACTCATTTCAGTTGCAAACTCATCCACCGTAAATTCACTGTTGTCCAAATTTTTGGCAATTATAAGACCTATCTGCTGAAGAAAACGGTCATTACTTGATGAAATAGCTTCCGCTTTGGGATTGGTCAAAAACTGGGATTGATGGTAATCCCTTATGCGCTTTCTTTGATCTAATAAGCTTTTGATTCTGACCCGAAGTTCCTCAATCTCGAAAGGTTTTGTAAGGTAGTGGTCTGCTCCTTTGCCAATGGTATTTAGTTTGCTTTCCTGCTCCGTTCGGGCAGTAAGCATAATTACCGGAATATGTTGTGTCTTTGGGTCGTTCCTTAACATTTCAAGCAGCGCTTCGCCATCCATCTCTGGCATCATAAGGTCCGTAATGATAAGGTCTGGTATTTCCTTAACGGCCATTTCCCAGGCAAAACGCCCATTTTGAGCCTTTTTCACTTCATATAAGTCGCTCAACTGAGTACCCAAATAGTTGCGCAGGTCCTTATGATCCTCAGCCAAGAGTACTATCGGCAAGTCAGTTTGGCTTGGTTTGTCAGTTGGCAATGCTGAAGGGGGACTTACTGCTTGGATTGTACTTTCAAAAGTTTCGGACTGTGGTTCAATCTTGATATCATTGTCGTAAATGGTATTGTTAAGTGGCAGAGTCAACATAAACGATGTGTAATGTTCATCTGAATGTACCTCTACCCTACCATGATGCAGCTCGATAAGTTCCTTTACTAAAGCGAGGCCGATTCCTGTTCCTTGGGAATGATGTTGCGAATCTGATTGATAGAAACGCTCAAATATCCGACTCTGGTCCGCTTCAGAAATTGGGGAACCTGTGTTCCTCACCTCAATATTAAGGTTGTCACCATCTTTGGTCGTAAGAAATTCGACAGTTCCGTTATTAGGAGTGAATTTAAACGCATTGGATAATAAATTTGAAAGAATCTGTTCAATCTTTTCCTTATCAAAGAAGGAGACGATATCCATTTCGGGGAAATCCTGAATAAATTTGATGTCCTTACTATCGGCCAAAGATGTAAAAGAAGCCGAAATCACCCGTAACCATGAAATAATATCACCTTTCGCCACATGCAACTGCAACTTGCCCTCTTCCAGTTTTGAAAGGTCCAATATCTGATTAATCAATTTTAGGAGCCTGTTGGCATTCTGATAGATAAGACCCAGCATCCCATGGGTTTCTTTTTCGTGATGATATTTTTTTTGAAGCTGTACCACTGGGGCCGAAATCAGGGTAAGCGGTGTTCTAAATTCGTGGGAGATGCCCGCGAAGAACCTTGATCTGATTTCTTCGGTTTCGCGTTGATTTTTTTGGATGAGTTCTTTAGCGGCCAATCGTTGTTTATAACTGTAAACTATGAGGAAAACCACCACCAACAACACAGCAAGACCAACAATCAATATATTCCGAAGTAGCTTGTTTGCCCGCAAGCTGGCCTCTTGTTGTACCAATTGGGCTTGTTGAAGTTCTTCGTTTTTTTTCAGTAGGGCAATTTCATTTTCCTTTTTTTCGCTATCGTAGCGCGCCTCCAGTTCTGTTATTTTCTTGGTCTTCTCAGCATTTAGCATGCTATCGTTCAACTTCAGGAAGCGTTCGTACGATTCCAACGACAATTGGTATCGTCCTTGATTCTTGTATGACTTGGCAATTCCCTCGTGGGCAATTTTTGAGGATTCCAAAGATCCTGCTTTCTCAGCATGGCCAAGAGCCGTTTGGTAAAACCGAAGTGAAGTAGCAGGAATGCCCTTTGCCAGATAAAGTTGCCCCAAGTTGTTTTCCGTGGAGCTCATCCCATACAAGTCGCCTAGTTCTTCTCTCATCCCCAAGGCCTTTCGGTAATAAGTTTCCGCAGTAGCAAAATCACCTAACTCTTTGTATACCGAACCGAGATTGTTGTATTTAAGGGCAATGCCGCCTTTATTGCCGAATTCCTCTTCGAGCACCAAGCTTTTTTCATAGAACTCCGCCGCTTTTTCGAATTCTTTCTGTTGAAAATGAATGGACGCAATATTGTTGTAAGCATAGGATATACGTAGTTCCTGATTTCCCATCGCCTCACAAGTTGCCACGATATCAAAATAGTACTCAATGGCCTTATCATAGTTTTTGAGGTAAAAATTGATATTTCCCAAGCTCATCTGAGACGAAAGAATACCTGGCTGATATCCCAGCGCCTCATCAATTTTTAAGCTTCTCAGCGCATAAGAAATAGCATCTTCATACCGCCCTAAGTTTATCAACACCAAACCGGAGTTATTACTGGCCGCTGAGATGCAGGTGGAATCCCCTATTTGTTCACAATGGGAAAGCCGTTCCAGAAAATGATACAATGTCTGGTTGTAATCCCCTTTATAGTAGAACGCAGTGCCCACATTATCGTGATGTCGGGCCAGCGCGGTTATATTGTTTTGTTCCTTATCAAGGTCCAGTGCTTTTTTGTAGTAGGCAATTGCTGAATCATATGCACTGGTTCGTAGTTGGTAATGCCCGGCAGTTTCAAAGGCTTTGGCCTTGTCATCTGCCCGTTTCATTTGTCGTACGATGGTTAGGGCTGATTGGAACAGTGAATCTGCCCTGTGCTTATTGGTAGTAGTATTAATTTTCGCAATTTCGATAAGTACATTTACACGGGTAGTGTCAGCCAAGTCTCGTGTTAGAAGCTGCTCCAGACTATCTTGCTTTGCCTCTTGCCCACGCACTCCAAGGCACAATAACACCAAAACAAAAAACAGATATCTGGTCATAGCTGGTTGTTTTCAAATAAATGGTATTGTCGAAACTTCCCATTTATACCCTATGCTGTAAACTTACTTAGAACATTTGATGCCTTAAATCTACCATTGTTCAAGTGCTATATCCCTGTTTACATTGCTATAAATTACAGATTTATGCCATTATATCGACAATAAATCGATGAAAACGAAGGGGAAAAACATTTGTCGGTCCAATTGAGATAAAGAATCCTTGGTTAAGTATTGATGCTAAAAGGATTTCAATCTTTTCAAAGACCTCTGAAAATACAATGGGTAATGAATTTTTTTCTTCGGACACCAACTGTGGAATGTCTTTTTTTAATAGGCTTCGCAGTGATTCTTTCGGAGTTTCGGTCAACTATTTTCAAAAAATCCAAATAAGTTTTCATCTTTATAAAATATATATTTAGCTTTGTCTAAAAATTTATATAATACAAATCTAAAGTTTGTGGCCTCATAATGGAAAAACTATGTTTTCTTCTTCTGCTACTACCCTTTTTGCTTTTTTCCCAGGGGGATACCACTCTTATTTCTGGAAAGGTTACTAGTAATGGGGAAGTTGTACCATTTGCAAGTATTTACATTGAAGGTGGTGCCTTGGGGACTACTGCGGATAAAAATGGTACTTACGAATTAAGGTTACCTCTAGGGAATATTACCCTGACGGTGCAAGCTCAAGGCTACCGTACGCAAAATAGGGAAGTGACCCTAACGAGAGGAACAGGCCAAAAAGTTGATTTTTCACTTTTGGAAGATGTTCTGGGCTTGGAAGAGGTAGTGGTAAGCGCTACCCGAAATAGGGTGGAACGAAGGAGCGCCCCAGTTGTAGTTTCTTCATTAAAGCCAAGATTATTAACAGCCACGCAATCCATAACCGTTGCAGAAGGCTTGAACTTTGCCCCAGGGGTACGAGTGGAAACCAACTGCCAGAACTGCGGGTTCACCCAAGTCCGCCTCAATGGATTGGATGGTGCCTATACCCAAATACTTCTTAATAGCCGCCCCATATTTACTTCATTATTGGGAGTTTATGGTTTGGAACAGATTCCTACCAATATAATTGAACGCGTAGAAGTGGTACGCAGCGGGGGTTCAGCCCTCTATGGTTCGAACGCAATTGCGGGTACCGTCAATATTATTACCAAAGACCCGGTTTTGAACACGTGGGAAATCGGGAGCAACCTAGCAGTGATAGACGGAGATGCCGTGGACCGTATTCTTAATTTCAACAGTTCCATAGTGGCTGACGACCTCAAAAATGGGGTGACTTTATTCGGAACCTATCGAAATCGAGAATCCTACGATGCCAATGACGATGGTTTTACAGAGTTGGTGGAATTGCGCAACACCACGTTAGGTGCCAAAGCTTTTGTAAAGCCTACCGATAGAAGTCGGGTATCCATAAACCTAAATGCAATTCGGGAATATCGAAGAGGTGGAGATCGGCTGGATCTGGCGCCGCAATTTACCGATATTACTGAGGAGTTAGACCATGACACTTTTATTGGAGGAGCGGAGTATGAAGTAAGCAGCAAGGATAACACCAAAAAAATACAAGTGTACACTTCTGCCTCCTACACTAATAGAGACAGTTACTACGGCGGATTGGGAGGCGCTCGCACCAGACAGGACAGCATATTGGCCAACAATGCCTTTGGAACTACACAAGATTTGGCTTGGGTCAATGGTTTACAGTTTACCAAGGCCTTTCAAAACAGCGATGTGTTCACTGCAGGTGCCGAATACAATCTAAGTACCACCGAAGACCAGATTCCCGGGTACAACCGACTTATTGACCAAACGGTGAATACCTTGGGAGGTTATGCCCAGTACGAGTGGAAACCTACCGATAGATTTACAACATTGTTCGGGGCAAGATTGGACAATGTTTCTGTGGATGGGGATTACACAGTTGGAGGTATTGCACGGGAATTGGACTTGAGTCAAACTGCGCTTTCACCTCGACTTACGTTATCCTATCAAATCTCCGATGAACTTCGCTTAAGGGCTGGCTATGCCCGTGGATTCAGGGCACCACAGACTTTTAATGAAGATTTGCATATTTCGAGCGTGGGGGGTGAGCCCCAATTTGTCATCTTATCCGATGATTTGGATACGGAATTCTCAAATGCGTTCACAGGTTCTTTGAACTATTCCAAAACAAAGGATCTGTTGCAAATGGATTTTTTGCTCGAAGGCTTCTACACCATTTTGGAAGACCCCTTTACATTGGTAAGCACAGGTGCCGTTCTTGAAAATGGTTCTATTTTGGAGGAAGTCCGGAATGGTGTGGGAGCACGAGTGTTTGGGTCGAACTTTGAGTTGGGGGTCTCCCCAAATCCCGAATGGCGCTTTCAACTTGGAGGTACTTTACAACGAACCGAATGGGATGAACCCCAAATCCTTTTTGAAAGCGATGGAACACTTGGAGAAAGTGATATTATCATCGATGAGTTTGTGCGCGTTCCCAACCTTTATGGATATTTAAACACGACCTGGATTCCCAGTGAAACCTTTAATATTGACATTACAGGCACGTATACTGGAGGTATGACCGTGCCACGGGTGATCAGTGATACCGGGTTTTTGGAATTGAATGAAGTGAACGCATTTTTCGACATGAACATCAAGCTGGAAAAGCATTTTGATTTTAGTGATTCGTTTATGGTAACTGTTTCGGGAGGGGTCACCAACATTTTCAATAGTTTTCAGGATGATTTTGATATTGGCCCCACCAGGGATTCCGATTACATCTATGGCCCCGATGCACCAAGGGCCTTCTTTTTAGGGCTGAAGTTTGGTAAATTGCATTAGCGAAATAGGGAAAGTGCAAGAAGGAGCCATATCTGAAGAATTATGATTTTGACCCGACTTACCATTATTATTTGTGTTTTGATGTTGCTTTTTCCGCTGCAGGGTAAAGCGCAACAAGACCCTATTGAATGGCTGAGTTTTGAACAGTTGGAGGACTCGCTTTCAGTGAAACCCAAAAAGGTTTTTATCAATTTTTACGCGGACTGGTGTGCGTACTGTAAAAAAATGGACAAGGCTGCTTTCAAGGATACCGAGGTGATTTCCAAGTTGACATCGGAATATTACGCGGTAAAGATGAATGCCGAGACTACCGACACCATTACTTTTGGTGGAGAGACTTTCATAAATAAACAGTTCGGAAAAAACAGAAACCCAACCCATGAGATTCCCCTGCTACTCGCCTCAAGGGGTAACTATCCTTTTTCCCTTCCCGCCATGATTGTTCTCAACGAAAAATTTGAGGTAACCGAAAGATATTTTGAATATCTATCCCCAAAACAACTTCTTCGAGCTTTGAACCAATAGCTGGATATCGAACAATTTATCCTCGAATAAAATTATAAACCCCTTTTCCTTCGGCAACCAGTATATCATCTTGAAGGGCTTTCATTTTTGTGACCATAATCCGATTCCCCATCCTAACCAGTTCACCTTCAAAGGTTAGGGCTCTAGCTTCAGCTCCTCTTAGGTAATCCACCCTTAAATCAATGGTTGACAGACTGTCCCCTTGTGATTCGAAATTCGCATAACCAATTGCCCCGCCAACGGTATCCATTATGGTTGCCATTATACCACCATGCCATCGGTTTTTACGAATATCACCTACAAATTCGTCCCGAAAAGGAACTGAGATACGAATAAATTCCCTTTCCAGTTTTTCGACCTTGAGACCTAAAAATTTGTGGATCGGAATCTCTTCTTCGGCCAGCTTTATGAGTCTTTCTTTGCTTTCATTATCCATCCCCTAATATTACAAAATTTCACCACGGGCTGGGTAATTTGATTTTATAATATAATCCACTGCCTTTACAAATGTGGGTAGATATGGCCTCCCCCAAGGGTTACTGTTTATTGCGGAGTAATACACTTTGTTTTGATTGTCAATCAAGAACAAACCTGGTTCACTGAATATGCTTGGTTCGCCGTCTTTTACCCCTTTGCTCAGATATAAACTCCATTCCCTTGCTGCTTCCTCACCTAAATTATAGCCCAAAGTAAGATTTGGTAATTCCCATTTTTGCCGTGATAAACGGGCTCGTTTTTCCGTATCCATACTTACAGCTACAACATTTACTCCCCTTTCGTCAAATTCAGGCAAAAGCTCCTGTAACTGCTGCAAATACTTCTTGCAAATGGGACAATGCAGGCCACGGTAGAAAACAAGTAACGTAAATTGTTCTGGTGTTTGTTCCGCCAATTTCCATGGGTTACCATTCAATAATGGAAAGCTTAAATCTGGCGCTGTTTGTTTGGGTGTTGGTCTGTTCATCTTATTTATTTTGAAAAATGTTTATGCAGATGTTCTTCAAAGCGGTTAAAATCATTTTCAATTTCTGGATTTTTCATCACATCATAGGCCATGAACGTAGGCATTGGTTTAAAACCAAACCACTTAAAATTAAGGTGCATCGGTCGTAACAGCTCATCTTCGCTCATACCTCCAAAAAATTTTTCTTCCGGATTGTTGAACGCTTCTTTTGGGGCATTGGCAGTTACTGACATCATGTACTTCCCATTCAATTTTCCGCCCAATCCGTAATTTTTCTTTGGCGCGTCTTTACTTCTACCATCTCCTTCAGACATTTCACCCATCATTCCCATTGAAAAAACCTCATCGATATACCTTTTAAAAGACCAACTCACCCCCATCCAATTGATGGGCGTTTGAAAAAACACTACATCGGCCCATTTGAATTTTTCTATTTCCTCGGCGACATCATACGTGTCATCCATTGTCGTCTTCTTGACCTGAAAACCCTGTTTATCGAAGAATTTCTCTGCCTTGGCGGTCAAACTTGCGTTCAGTTTTCCTTCCGAAAACGGGTATTTCTGGTGACCATTGATTATGAATATATTTTTCACTCCAAAATATTGTTTACATTTGTTTCACAAAGAAACTAATAATGGTTTAAAAAAGAAACTATTATGACTTTCAGAATGAGATTAGTGGTAACCAAAAAGTAACCGATGGCCCGGAAATACATTGACAATCCGAATGCGTGCACGCTTGTGCATACGATGAATATTATTGGAAATAAGTGGAAACCGATTATCATATACCTGTTGTCCAATGGGCCATTACGCTTTGGAATGCTAAATACTTTAATGCCAACCATATCAAAGAAAGTGTTGACAAACCAACTCAAGGAATTGGAAAGTGATGGACTGCTCTTGCGAAAGTCTTTTGCGGAAATTCCTCCCCGAGTGGAGTATTCACTGACTGAAAGGGCTTCAGGACTTTTACCTGTTCTTAAACAGTTAAGCGACTGGGCAAACGATACCTACCCTGAAATCGATTTTGAGGAATGCCGAATTATTGATTCAAATAAAAAACAAAAAAATAGTGTTGACTGAATTCCCCTCGAATACATTAATTTTTGGAGAATATCTGATAGCTGAGACCAAGTTCGGTAATGTGCGATATGCCCAAATTGGCCCAGTTGATGGAGAAGTAGTATTATTTTCAACAGGCGGAGGGGCTGGCTTTGGTTCGGTACACTCTTTCGAATGGTTGGCCAACTCAGGTTTTAGGGTAATTTCAATAAATAGACCTGGGTATTTTGACTTACCTATCCATGCTGCCGAAAACTTTGAAGAACATGCCGAGATTTACCACGAGGTAATCCATAGCTTGGGCATCAAAGGTTCCATACATGTTTTTGGGGTGTCCATGGGAGGTGTATCGGCATTGTATTATGCCAAAAAGTTTCCGACAAAATCCCTTGTGCTATGGAGCGCGATAACTGGGAAATACAAAGTGAACAAAGAATCCGCGAATTCAGCGCTGGGTAGATTGGTTCTTTCAAAAAGAGGAAAAAGAATCGTATCCCTGATGTTACTGATTTCAGCAAGATTCTTTCCCAAAAAAACAATCCGATCATTTCTAAAAACGGAAGCAAATCTTTCAGCAAAAGAAGAGAGAAAAATTGCAGAACAGGTTGTAAACAACCCTAACAGCAAACATGAATTTATACTATTTATCAAATCGATGACCCCGATGGAAGCCTTATATGAAGGTATGATGAACGAGGTTAAACTTGCAACAGAGCTCAATGATGTGGATTGGACCACAATCAATTGCCCAACTTTGGTAGTTCATTCAACTGTTGATATCGATGTTTCCATCGAACACGCTGAAAGGCTAAAAAAAATGATTCGTGATTGTACGATTAAATATGTTGTTGCCGGTGGGCATTTTGTTTGGTGGGGAAATGAAGGTGAGATGGTGAAAAAGACCACCCAGAACTTTTTAATGGAGAAGGCCGGAATTAAGAACAAATAAACAAAACTAGAAAGGGATGCACGGTTATTGGAAGTGTATTTCCTATACCTTGATTCTGCACAGAAAAAGCAATCGATTATCTTTAGAAACAAAAGGATGCTTCTCGAAGAAATCTCTCAATACAGGTAAATGAAAACTGTTAGATTATTCGGTATTATAGTTTCAAGCTTGTCAATGTACCTAAGCCATGCCCAAACTTCTGAATCAAGTTTGGCAAAGTTTGAACCTCCAAATGGGAAGTGCCTCTTTTTTATTGGTCAGGATTTGGGAGCAACCGGAGGACTCAATGATTACACAAATGGGTATTGCGACTTTTTTGATACCCCCGCAGGGTTCACCGTTTATACCAATTTCTCTCCTGGGGATGAATCCTACGGCTACTTCAACAAGGGGTTGGATGGCATTAAAACCAAGGCCAATTGGGGCGCTGGAGATTGTTGGGCCCAAGCTTATATTGAGGATTCCACTTATGAAAACAGTATTATGGCCATTGGATTATCCATGGTCAACCATGAAAAAAAAATAGCAAATGGGGAACATGATGATTTAATACAGGAATTAGGATTGTGGATCAAATCCATAGAACGCCCCGTATTTCTTAGAATTGGCTATGAATTTGATGGTTGGGACTGGAACCACTACAAAAGAAAACCCTATTTAAATGCTTGGAAACGAATATATTCCATTTTTGAAGACATGCAAGTTGATAATGTAGCTTTTGTATGGCAATCAAAAGGTACTGGCTCCAATCAAGGTGTTTTGGAAGATTGGTACCCCGGTGACGACCTAGTGGATTGGTGTGGGTATTCCTATTTCGGAAACCCGGATGAGGAGATGATCATTTTTGCCAGAAAACACAATAAGCCCGTGTTTATCGCAGAGGCCTCTCCGGTTCTGCAAACTGAGAATTTGTATTTTGATGCTGACCTAAAAAAAGAAGAGGTGGCCCGTAGAGTCTGGGCAAAATGGTTTATCCCATTCATTAAAACACTAAATGAAAACAGTGATGTAATCAAGGCGTTTGGCTACATCAATGTGGACTGGCCTTCCCAACCTATGTGGATAACCAATCCTACTTTTCAGAAAGTTGATTCCAGAATACAGGTCAGTGAATTCATAGCTGAAAGGTGGAGAAAGGAAATGGAAAAATCCAGATACTTAAAACCTTCAGTGGATTTATGGAAAATACTCGACCCAGGGAGGTAGAGCAGCTCTGGACCACTACTCCGAAGACCATTTGAGAATAGCATCCTTTGTTCGTAAAGTGGAGGTTCCACTTCATTGCAAGTAAAACGTATCTTTAGATTCCGGTGAGGGCATCAAGAAAATTGTACCTTAACGCTCGGTAAATCAAAATCAGATGAAAAACAACCTTGTATTCTTTATCCTGGGTGGTGCCATTGTGCTTTTAGCCAGTTTTAAACTTATGGAACCGGAGTCTATGAAACCTGAAAAGGGCATGACCAAAATAGCAATCATGTATCCAAACGGGGAAGGCAAAACCTTTGACATGGACTATTACTCTACGAAACACATGCCCATGTGCGCCAGTTTGTTTGGTGACGGGCTAAAGCATTTGGAAATTGACAAGGGAGTCGCGGGCCGAACACCTGATGAACCTATCCCCTATCTCGCGATTGGATATTTTTATTTTGATAGCTTAAAAGCCTATCAAGATGCTTTCGGACCGAATGCGGAAAAAATCCTTGGCGATATTCCAAACTACACCAATATTCGACCAGTGGTTCAGATTAGCGAGGTCGTGCAATAATGGCAATAATCCTATAGCTTAGTGGACAGAGAAAGGCTTTGACGAAGAAATAGGAGTACCGTCTTCGGTAAAACCTTCAATTACAATCTCGAACTGTCCTTTGACATCAGATGTAAAAAAAGAAAACGTTTTTGCACCATCAATTGATTCTTGTGGAGACCACATGAGTTGATAACGAAAGTCAGGTATTCTTTCGCTAACGCCGTTTTCGCTGCCTTCATAGGTTTGTCGATAATATCGCTTTGGCGATTGGGGCTTGAACAGTTCCACCTGCTTTGAAAAAGTGCCATTCAAAACAGGAATGTAGACTTCATCAATGGTTTCAATACAGATGGCACCTTCATACACTTGTTTTCCAAAAACGTACCGATCCCTTCCCAAGGTTATTTTTTGTATGGTTCTAGCATTAAAATCCATAAGGCTCTCGTGGTCTTGTATATGGATTCCATCAATCAATACCAAAGGGATCTTGTCTGACTCGACATATGGAGGTTCTACCCTAACCTTGAAAATACGATTCCCCTCGGCATCCCTTGTCATCCAGAGATGTTCGATAATCTCAACAACAGTCTCCCTTAGAGTGGCAAATCTTGTGTAGTCGTCCAGGTCATATTCCAACCCATCTCTCAGGAAAAAGGGGTTCTCCCGAATTCCGGATGGAATCGTATCGGGTTTCACACTAAAGAATGCATTCTCAATTTGGTTATGAAAACTGCGTTCCAAAATGAAATTCTCCATTTCTCTGGTCAATTGAAAATTGTAAAAATCATGTTTACCTCTATCTATATGCAGAGAGTTCTGTGTCTCTATGTTATACTTTTCCCTTTCCGCCCCAAGCACCTGAAAGATTGCTATATCACTTTCATATTCTTTTGAAATGGAAAAGTGATATATGCCATTTTCATTGGTGTAAGCCGTTTTAAATTGCGAAAAATGCTTCGGAATAGATAGGGAAACCTGAACGCCTTGGGCAGGTTTCAGGGTTTCTACTTCCACAACCCTTCCTGAAAGTAGCTCACCCCGGAGCTCGGGTAAATAGATACTTGTTTTACCATCCATGCGAGGACGAAGTGATTCGCTCCTTCCTTTTTCCACCAGAGAAGCCGCCCTCACCCTTTGAGCATGCGGAATGGTATCTTTTTTTCTTACCGAAATAGAGACGTTATAATTCTTGCTGTATTTTTTATCTGCAACAATACTGAAATCAACTTTTTGTCTGGTCTCAAATTTGGTATTTGTCAAATCTATCTTAAGTCCAGAGCCATGATTGAATATCTTCTTTTCGGTGACAACATCAGGCGCATCTTCCCTTTGCAACGTTATAAGGGAATCACGTTTTTCATTTAGAAAAATGCTTTGATCGCCGTTGTATGGATTAATCACGGTAACGTCTTGGCTGAAAAAAAGATTACTGTCAAAATTCCTCATCCATTGGGTGTGGGCAATAAGTTTATAATTTCCCGAAGGGACAGCAGTGGAAACAAAAAAATCTGAGAAAGAACGCCCATCCTTCAGAATGAGTTTCTGTTTAAAAACCGAGTTCGAATCCTCTCCTACCAATTCCACATAGGCAATCTTGCTAATCTTTGAGGGTTCGAGGGATTGGTGGTCCAAACAGTAAACACTGTACATCAAATACTCCCCAACAAAAATTAGGGTGGTATTGACCTGGGCGTAGATTCTTTCTGTGGGAAAGTCTTCTGCACTCTGAAGTTTCTGTGAAAACCCATGGGAGTGAACAAGAAATAAAAGGTAGCAGCACAACCTCAAGCACTTGGACAAATTCTGATATGTATTCTCCAATCGTTTCATTCCACCCAAAAATCTGGTATTACATTACTCCCCAGTGCCGTACAATCCCCGCAAGGCCGATTAACAAGGATAAATGGACGATTTTCATCTCCGGAGGAGGATACATATTTTTGACCAAGACTATTAATAGCCTGTACCAAGGGAGAGGCGCCACCAGGAGAGCCTGGAAGAAGGTCTGGTGTGAACTCTAAGCTGCAATCTGTTGCATATGGCGGTAAGGGTTCACCAAGAAAAAAGTCCTCATAATCAAAAAACAATCTTTGCGATGTTACGGTAGACACCTGAAAGAAACCCAGTACCTTTTCTGACTCGTTCTGAGTGGAAAACACATTACCATTCAAAAAACCAGGTTGTATCTGGGAGAACAAGCTTTCAGTCTGTGAAGAGAATTCATTTAACGTTTCATAAAAAGCGAAGGCTTCCCTTGATTGAACAAACTGCTTTACCAAAATACTATACCTATGCGATATTATGAAGTTGTCACTACTTATAAACCTTACTGGAAAACGCGTTAAGACATTCTGATTACTATTTTCAGTGTCACCTAAAATGATGTCGTTTGAAAGTTCGGTATTGTAGCAAACACGCTGCTCTTCGGTTTTGGGTTCAAGAACTATAATAGGGGGACTCGGGCGGTCCCTAACTACCACTGCATCTACAGAAACCCATCTAGGGGCTATGATTTTATAGGTTTCCTCATATTCGAACCTATAAAAGAGGGCATTTTCGTCATTCGTTTGATTGTCCAATAAAATAGCAATCCCATCTTGCCCGTTGGCATTCTCTTCCCGTGAAGCATACAAATCAACAATTTGGGATTCTGCTGTAAGCGAAGCAGAATCCGAACCATAGGTTCTTCCATCTGAAGTAACCACAGAAAGTGAATATTCACGATTTGGCAGAGCTCCAAAAGATTGTACAGATAAATATCGTCCTGCTTCTACCTCTTCAAACACAAACTCGTTCTGTTGGTCATCCCTAACGACAACCTGGGCTGAAGACTCCGGATTAGGACCATCCTCTTCCAACCTGAAAGTGCGCGATAGAAGTACCTGCTGTCTTTTGTTCTCATTGGTAATTGTCGCCTCTACGATTAAGACACTTTCAAAAATCTCGGTTTCAGGCTCAAAGCTTTCCACACAAGAAACCAAAAGCAGAAGCACTGCCATATGCTTAAAAACTCTGGATGCGATACTATGGAACTTAAGATGTACACCCATGGCTAAAATTTAAAGTTATAGGTGATAGATGGTATGGGAATAGCAAAAATTGAACTCTGCAATGCCCGTACTTCTCCATCCTCAGTCAAGAAAAACACCGAATAGGGGTTGTTACGGCCCAAAACGTTATATATGGATATCGTCCAAAAACTATGGGCGAATTTCTTCTTTTTGTGATTCCCCTCGATGTTCAGTCCAATATCCAATCGATAATAATCAGGAATTCGAAACTCGTTTCTATCACTAAAAACAACAAACTCCGAATTGTTGAACGTGAACGACCCCACTGGAAAAGTTATAGGTCTTCCCGTTTGGTACACAAAGTTTGTTGAGAGGCTGAACCGACGGGTAAGTTTGTAGTTGGCAACCAGACTCACATCGTGGGGCCTATCGAAATTTGAAGGGAAAAAATCGCCATCGTTGATTCGCTCTTCCCTAAACTCACTATCAAATTTTAAAAAAGACCTAGAGAAGGTATATCCAAGCCAGCCATTGAGCCTTCCTCGGTTCTTTCTCGCAAGAAACTCAACGCCGTAGGCACGTCCCTCTCCTTGCAATATCTCAGTCTCAATTTCTTCATTTAAAAGCAGTTCGGCGCCAACTTTAAAGTCCAAAACATTTTCTGTCGTCTTGTAATACCCCTCCAAGCTCAATTCGTACATATCTTCTTGAAGATTTTTGTAGAACCCTAACGAATATTGAAAACCTTGAGCCGGCTCAATATTTAAATCGGAGAGCTTCCAGGTATCAATGGGAGATACTGTAGTGGTGTTCGATAGGGTATGAATATATTGGAAGGTGTTATTAAAACTGGCTTTTACAGACAAGTCCGGTTGTAACAGATACCTAGCGGATATCCTAAATTCAGGTCCGCCGTAAGTTGTGATGAACTCTCCTTGGTCAAATTCCCTTTCCTCAATCAAGGTGGCCTCGCTACGTGGCAAATTTTCCTCATAGATTCGTTGAGTCGATGGTCCCAAGGCAGAAAAAATGGAAAACCGAACTCCTGCATCCACCAGAAACTTGTCACTCAGCTTAAAGTTGTCTGAAATGTAGACTGCGGATTCCAATCCTTTTTCCCTAGGGATTTCAAGGGGTTGTACCACAGATTCATCATTTAGTGGATTTCGCACCCCGGGGTCGACCAAATACAGTTTTGAAGAAATCCCGTAATCAATGGTATGCCTATCGTTTGGAATATGTACAAAGTTCAGCTTTGCTTCAGTCTCATTGATTGTATATCCTATGTCAAAGTCTTGGTTTGAATTGCCATCAAATTCTATTTCGAAATCATACTGACTATTTGAAAGGATAAGTTGCCCTTTGTTTTTCTCGTTGAATTTATGATCCCACTGAAAGGAAGCCATACGGTTTCCAAATCCGAACAAAGAATCTGAGGTAATACTGAAGTTATCCTTACTGTAATAGGCAGTGGCACTGATGCTATTATTCTCATTCAATTTGTGCGTGTACTTAGCGATTACATCATAAAATGAGGCTTCACTGTTGCGAAGTGACTCATCGTCCAAAGACCGTAAAATCCAGTCAGAGTAGGTTCCTCTTCCACCCACAAGCAAGGAAGCTTTGTCCTTTACAATCGGTGTTTCCAAAACAACATTGCTGGTTACCGGGCCCAAAGAGGCTTCCCCAGAGAATTTAGAGGTGTTTCCGGCTTTTGTCGTGATATCAAAAACGGAAGATAGTCTTCCGCCAAAACGTGCTGGAATGTTACCCTTGTAGATAGTTGCATCTTTTACCGCAAAAGGATTCAATGCCTGGAAAATTCCAAAAAAGTGCGATGGATTGTAGAGCACAGCCCCATCCAACAATATAAGATTCTGGTCGGTATTGCCTCCACGGACGTTGAATCCGGCCGCGCCCTCCCCTGCTGTGGTAATACCCGGCAATGTGGTTGCCACCTTTAAAACATCTCGTTCACCAAGTACTAATGGTATATTTTTAGTCTCCTCAGATAGGATTTGATTTGAACCGGTTGTGGCGTCCTCCACATTGGTTCGTGCCGAACCTTCAACCACAACTTCTTCCAACTGTTCAAAGCTTTCATCCAAAACAAGATCGTAACGGCCGCTGTTATACATAATGACATTGGTCTCCACTTCTTCAAAACCCAGTGATTTAGTGACCAAAACGTTTTGTCCGTACGGAAGTTCAATCTCATAGTACCCCCTTGAATTGGTTACCGCCCCCTCCGTTCCACCTTTAACAACAAGAGCGAGGTCGGGAATCGGTTCCCCCGTGGAAGAAGCTGTTATATATCCATATAGCCTCGAGGTTCTGTTTCTACTATTTGGATTCACCTTTCCAATTCGCACGGTTCTCCTTTCCACGGGACTATTGACTTTTTCCAGGTTTAGAAAAATTGGATTTACTCCAGTCTGGCCAGCATTTTCCAAACTGGTATCCGAACTGTCAATTTCTCTTCCAAAAAAGCCTTGGGGAAGCTCATTGTAAATAACTTGATTACGAATCAGATATACCTTTTTCTCCGGACCCATATGATATTGAATATCACTTTTGGCAAACAGAAAACCAAGTACTTCCCTTATATCACTTTCTACAAAATCCCCTGACAATCTATTTTCCCCAATCCAATCTTTCACATAAAAAAATGTATACCCTGTTTCTTGTTCGATGTTTTCAATGATTTCGAATATAGGTTGTTCCCTAAAGGAAATTGAAATGGTTTCTTCCGTTGTTTGAGACGACAGCATCACGGAAAATAGCAAGAAAAAATAGAGGATATATTTTCTCATAGACCATCACCGGTTTTCATGTCACTTAAAAGAACATTGATTTCCCTTAAAAGATTGATCGCGGAAGCATCGGTTAGAATACGTGCTGAATTTCTGCTATTAATACTTCTTTTGGCATCCTTTGATAAGGGAAAAACGTCTAAAAGATCATTTCTACTTTTAACCAAGAAATATTGCTGGTTATACTCCAACACAAACTCATTTTTTTCTTTGAACTCGTAGTAGACCCTGTTCCGGTTTAACTTTCGGACATCAACTTTACGGTGCTTTTTGAGAAAGCTCCAATCATCGGATTTGTCCATTGCCTCATAAAAACCTTGTAAAGGTTTTGATTGAATATCCTTCACCTCCATTTTGATGAATTTCCTACCCCCTATGCTGAAACTGTCAATATGGGCATTATCAAGAATAATTGCTGAAGCAGCGCTTATACCTCTTGGAGATATCACCACTTGGTCTTTAAAAAGGTCGTATTTCATTAAAACGTCGTAGAAAGGTTGACCTTTATACCAAATTGAGCCCACGCTATAGTTTTGTGAATCGAAAAAACGATGTTTGTCGTTGATCACCTGATATTCTTCAACAAATTCGTGGGATTCATAAAGCCCAGAATTTAAGACTCCTGTTTTTTTATCAAACCATGAGTAAAGTGAGTCCACATTTTGATTTTGACCATATGTGGATATGGATAACATAAGCAGTCCTAATATGGAAAACAAAGTAGTTGTAATCCTCATGTAGAGATGGGAGATTAAAAGTTTTGTTCTCAAATTGGCCAAGTACTTCCTGACCTGAATTAGCTATTTCTAAAAATACGCATTACCCAACTCATAAAAAACACTTAACAGTCTATTTCAGAAAGTCATGTTTTGGCCAAGCGTACTAAGAATTCCCTGGTTTTTTTGGGACAAAATTGCATTTATATCTAATTTCGGCTTCTTTCAATATTCGGTACGCTCTAATTACACCCTTACATGCAACTACAGAACAATA
>NZ_JANQIH010000033.1 GCF_028282265.1 Allomuricauda sp. | reverse complement strand
CAAAAAAGTCAATCCGTACAAAGATTCAGACCTTGGTAAAAAGGAGCAGGTCAAACAAATGTTTGATACCATCTCGAAGGATTACGATGGGTTGAATCGCGTCATTTCCTTTGGTATCGACCTAAAATGGAGGAAGCGGGTTGTGAATATCGTTACCAAAGGCAAACCGGAGTCAATCTTGGATATAGCAACGGGTACAGGCGATTTGGCGATAGCCTTAAGGAAGACCGGGGCAAAGAGAATCGTTGGACTTGATATATCACCGGGGATGCTGGAAGTTGGGAAAGAAAAAGTTGCTCGCAAACAACTCCAGAGTACTATTGAAATGATAGTAGGCGATAGCGAGAAACTCCCTTTCGAAAACGATTCTTTCGACGCCATAACCGTAGCTTTCGGTGTACGAAACTTTGAAAATCTACAAAAAGGGCTTGCTGAAATCCTACGTGTGTTGAAGCCCGGTGGGCAATTTGTGATTTTGGAGACCTCAGTCCCGACCAAAACCCCTTTTAAACAAGGGTATAAAATCTATACCAAACATATTCTTCCCGCAATTGGCAGAATCTTTTCGAAAGACCGCTCAGCTTATACCTATTTGAGCGAATCTGCCTCGGTTTTTCCATATGGAACAGAATTCAACAATATTTTGGCCAAAATTGGGTTTATAGGAATAGAGAACATGCCCCAGACGTTTGGGGTGGCATCCATTTATGTCGCTACAAAATAACTGAATGAAAAACATCCTATTAACCCTGGGCGTAGGTCTACTTTTATGTTCCCATTCCCTGGCACAATTTGCAAAAGACCCTGTTCTTAACCTTCAGTCGGAAGATTTGAAGCTGTTGAACTGGGGCTATTATCTTGGATTCAACCAATATGACTTTCAATTTGAGTATGAAAACGATATTGGACAGGATGTTTTGGTGGATACCAGCTTTGGATTCAACGTGGGCCTAATTGGGGAGTTGAGAATCAATGAGTTTTTGGATGCCCGTTTTGAACCCGGGCTTCTATATACACAAAGAATATTGGGTTTTCCCGGATTTACTTCTGAAGTGGATGCTCTCCGTGAAGTGCGCTCTACCTATATCCGGTTTCCGCTACTGTTGAAGGTCAGCACTAGAAGATTTGGTAATTGGAAACCCTATATTACGGGAGGCGTCTATGCCGCCACCAACTTGGGAAGTAAGGAAGATAGTATAGATGACAACAGTAGTGGCGAATTTCGAATGAAATCCAATGTATATGGATATGAGTTGGGATTTGGTATTGATTTCTATACCGAATATTTCAAATTCTCCCCTTCAATAAGAGGGGTTTTTGCCCTCACGGATGAGTTGGTTCCCGATAATGATCCCAATAGCCCTTGGACAGGAAATATCAATGGGATGCGAACCCGTGGCATATTCATCAATTTCACCTTTGAATAGAGTGATTCCGGTTTAGTATGAAATCAACCTCTTCTGATTTCGCTCAAAAAAATAGCTGAGGCAGTAGCTACGTTCAAGCTTTCCGTGGTTTGTTTACCGAATTGAGGGATACCTATACGGCGGGTAACATATTTTTCTACTTCCAAAGAGATTCCATTGGCTTCATTGCCCAAAACCAGTATGCCCTTGTCGCCCAATTTTTCCTCATAAATATTGGCTCCATTCATGAATGTACCATAAACAGGTAATTGATTTTCATTCAAAAATTGGGGCAAATCCACATAATGGATATTAACTCTGGCAATAGATCCCATAGTCGCTTGTAGGACCTTGGGGTTATAACAATCAACCGTATCCTGGGAACAGACCAAGTGCTCAATATCGAACCAATCGCATAAACGGATTATCGTTCCCAAATTACCGGGATCTCGCACGGCATCTAAAGCTAGGGTCCAACCATCCCCAACAAACCGCTTTGGTTTTGGGATCTCAAATACACCAATTACCCCACTTGGTGTACTCAAGCTGCTCATTTGCCTCATAACGGTATCCGTGACCATAACACATTCAGAATCGACACTATCGATGTACTTTCTGTTGTTGACGTAAACATTTTGAACCGTCAACCCAGATTCCAGTAGTTCATTCACCGATTTTATTCCTTCCACTGCAAATAGGCCATGAAGAGTTCGGTACTTTTTTTGCTGTAAGCTGGTAACTAGTTTAATTTGGTTTTTGGTAACCATCTAAATCCTTAATTTTGCCGACTATGAGGGGTCTTTTGGGTGTATTCTGTATCAGAGCAAAAATAGGATTATTGTTGCTCATGGTCATCTTCACTGGCTGTAACACCCTAAAAAAAGTGGATGAAGACGAACTTTTGCTCACAAAAAACACCCTGTATGCCGATGATAAGAAGGTAACCGATTCCGACATCAACAACCTCATTGCGCAAAAACCCAACAGCAGTGTCCTAGGCTATCCGTTGCGGTTGAATCTGTACAATCTTGCCAAGGAAAATCCAGATTCGTCATTTCAGAACTGGCTTCATAGAAAAGAGAAAAGAGAAAAAAGGTTGAACCGCCTGCTTTCCAAAAAACAGGTTGAGCGTCTTAAAGAATCCTTTGTCGTAAAAGGAGCAAGCGAATTTTTAAAAAGAATTGGAGAACCCCCAGTAATAATTGATACCTCATCGACCCAAAAATCGATAGAGCGGTTAGAAGCTTATTACAGCAGCAAGGGCTATTTCAACAACAAAGGAAACTATGAAATTGTTGAAGGAAAGCGTAAAAAAAGAGGGGCCTTGGATTATAAAATAAACCTGGGCAAACCTTATATAATTGATACCTTATTGACGAATATTGCTTCATCCGAGCTTGATTCTTTGTATTCCATTTCCACTAACGAATCCTATGTTAAGCAAGGGGAGCAATTCGATCTGGCCAATTTTAACTTTGAACGGGAACGTTTGACATCCCTTTTCAGAAATTCAGGGGTCTATAATTTTCAGGAGAGCTCTATCAATTATGATATTTTAAGGGACACCGTTGTGGCATCAGACGACCAGCTAATGGATGTACAGCTCAACATACAGAAACCAAGGGGCTCTGACAACCTGGATTCCTTGAACAATTTCTACAAAATCCATCGTTTTGATAAAATCAATATCTATAGTGACTTTATCATTGGCGGTTCAAGGGATTCCTTAAATTCAATTGAGTACGAGGACTACACGATTTATTTCAATGACAAACTGAAATACAAACCCAAAGCACTGGTGGATGCCATTTTTTTTGAAAAAGACAGCATTTATCGCGATTTGGATAGAATCCGAACCTATAGGCAAATCACCAACCTAAATACATTTCGATATCCAAACATAGAGTTGATTCCAGATACGGATAACGCCACGCTTACTTCGAACATTTATTTGGCTCCAAGACCTAAATTCTCAGTCAGTTTTGATTTCGATGTCACTCATTCCAACATACAACAGGTGGGTACTGCCTTTGGAGCTTCTGTGATAACCCGCAATGTGTTTGGAGGGGCGGAGACACTAAACGTTTCTGCAAGGGGTTCAGTCGGATTATTGGACAACCCGGCTTTGTCCGAAGAAACCTTTGCAACGGAACTTGGTGGAGATATCAATATCACCTTCCCTCGTATCTGGTTTCCTATCAATACCAAAAAAATCATCCCATATTATATGCTGCCACAGAGCAGATTTTTGGTAGGAACCAACTTCCAGAGAAATATTGGGCTTGACCGACAAACCTTTAACACCATTCTATCCTACAACTGGACCCCAAATTTGAGCCTAAAAAATGAAATTGAGGTTTTGGATATTGAGTTCGTTCGAAATGTCAACCCAGACAACTTTTTTAACGTCTATCAAAATACGTTCAGTAATTTAGATGATATTGCTGATGGGTTTGATGACCCAGCAGAATTTCCAGATTTGGCAGGCTTCTTTGAAACCGTAGAGGAAGACGACCCCTTCCAACTGTCAATTCCAGAAGGTGCCAACGGCTTTATACAAGCTGTGTTGAACAATGAAATCGATGTTACCGATGAAGAGTTAAGCGACGTTAACAGTATAGAGGAACGAAGACAAAGGCTTACCGAAAACAACCTGATTTTTGCCAGTAACTATACCTTCACAAAGAATAGCAGGGCAGATATCAACGATATTGATTTCTATCAGTTTAGGGCAAAGGTCGAGAGTGCCGGTAATGTACTCTCCTTAATGGCCAATGTGGTGCCCTACAACGAAAATGACAATGGCCAACTTTTGGTGTTTGGCGTTCCATTTTCGCAATACCTCAAAACCGAATTGGATTTTATTCGCCATTGGAAAGTGGGGACTTCCAGTGTGCTTGCTTTCCGCAGTTTCTTCGGAATTGCCATCCCCTACGGAAATTCTGAAAGCATTCCCTTCGTACGAAGTTACTTTGCCGGAGGGTCCAACGACAACAGGGCATGGAACGCGTACGAGCTAGGCCCCGGAAGCACCCAAAACTTAAACGACTTCAACGAAGCCAATCTAAAGATTGCGACAAACTTTGAATATCGATTTCCTATTGCTGGTGATGTAAAAGGAGCTTTTTTTGCTGATGCCGGAAACATCTGGAATGTTTTTGACAACGAGGATAATCCCGATGCTATTTTCTCCGGTTTTGAATCCTTGGGAGATATTGCTTTGGGCACTGGAATGGGTATACGTTACGATTTCTCTTATTTCGTCTTCCGAGTGGATGTTGGGTTCAAGACCTACAATCCTGCTGAGGAAATTTCCCAACGTTGGTTCAGAGACTACAATTTTAGAAATGCGGTCTATAACATCGGTATCAATTATCCATTCTAGAGGAATTATTTTATTACTTTTGTTGCCTGACTCAAACCTGTTAACTAACTAAAATATGTCCCACAATATAAAGCCAGGCGTCGCCACGGGCGATGAGGTACAGGCTATTTTCAATCATGCCAAGGCCAATAATTATGCCTTGCCCGCGGTGAATGTTATTGGTTCCAATACGGTTAATGCAGTTTTAGAAACTGCTGCCGCCCTTAATTCACCGGTTATCATTCAATTTTCCAACGGAGGAGCCCAGTTCAATGCCGGAAAAGGTCTTTCGAACGAAAATCAAAGAGCTGCCATACTTGGGGCCGTTGCCGGAGCAAAGCACGTACATGAAATGGCCGAAGCATATGGGGCCACTGTCATTTTACACACAGACCATTGCGCAAAAAAGCTTTTACCCTGGATTGATGGTCTTTTAGATGCCAGTGAAGAGCATTTTAAGGCTACTGGAAAGTCACTGTTTAGTTCCCATATGATAGACCTTTCCGAGGAACCCATAGAGGAGAACATCGAAATCTGCAAAAAATATCTGGAGCGCATGAGCAAAATGAACATGACGCTGGAGATAGAACTTGGGGTTACCGGAGGAGAAGAAGACGGCGTTGACAACACCGATGTAGACGACTCAAAACTATACACCCAACCTGAAGAGGTAGCTTACGCTTTTGAAGAACTTTCAAAAGTAAGCCACAGATTTACGGTTGCCGCTGCTTTTGGTAATGTTCACGGTGTATATAAACCCGGTAATGTAAAACTTACCCCCAAAATCTTGAAAAACTCGCAAGAATTTGTTTCTGAAAAGTTCGGTGTGGAACATAACCATATCGATTTCGTATTCCATGGAGGCTCAGGTTCTACCGTAGAAGAGATTCGTGAGGCTATAGGATATGGGGTGATAAAAATGAATATTGATACGGATTTACAATATGCGTTTTTGTCAGGTGTACGGGATTACGTCTCAGAAAAGTCTTCGTATTTACAATCACAGATAGGCAACCCTGACGGGGAAGACCAGCCCAACAAAAAGTTTTATGACCCACGTGTTTGGCTTCGAGATGGAGAAAAATCTTTTGGAGCTCGCTTGAAAAAGGCCTTTAAGGACCTAAACAACATCAACACACTCTAGCGTTCATAAACTGTTTAATTTAAATCTGATTGCATGTCGTCTTGGTTTAAAAGAAAAGAAAAGGGTATTCAAACCGCCACCGAGGAGAAAAAAGACACCCCTAGGGGGCTTTGGTATAAATCCCCTACTGGAAAAATAGTTGAGTCAGAAGAACTGGCGAAGAATTTCTACGTAAGTCCGGAAGATGATTACCATGTTCGCATTGGTAGTAAGGAATATTTTGAGATTCTCTTTGATGATAATAAGTTCAGGGAATTGGATGAAAAAATAACATCCAAAGACCCTTTGCGTTTTGTGGATACCAAGAAATATTCTGAGCGCTTAAAAGCTGCTCAGCAGAAGACCAAATTGAAAGATGCAGTTCGCACTGCGGTGGGAAAATCAATGGGGAAAGAATTGGTTATCGCCTGTATGGACTTTAGTTTTATTGGAGGGTCTATGGGAAGTGTTGTGGGCGAGAAAATTTCCCGAGCCATTGATGTGGCCAAGAAAAAGAAGGTTCCTTTTTTGATGATTTCAAAATCGGGAGGGGCCCGAATGATGGAAGCTGCCCTATCGTTGATGCAGTTGGCTAAAACCTCTGCTAAACTCGCCCAATTGGCAGAAGCCAAAATTCCTTACATATCACTTTGTACCGACCCTACAACTGGAGGTACTACCGCTTCCTATGCTATGTTGGGAGATATTAATATCTCTGAGCCCGGAGCCTTAATTGGCTTTGCAGGTCCACGAGTAGTAAAAGATACCGTAGGAAAGGATCTACCCGAAGGTTTTCAAACCGCCGAATTCCTGAAAGAACATGGGTTTTTGGATTTTATATCCCATCGCAGGGACTTGAAAAAGAAAATCAATCTGTACATCGATTTGATTACGAATCAACCCATTAGAAAATAAAAAAAGCCTGCAATAGCAGGCTTTTTTGTTGATGGTCTATCAACTACTTCAAAAATCTTCGTAGAAATACTTCTTCCTCAGTTCCATCAGGATAGGTCAAAACACCCTTCGCATCACAGCTTCCGTCCCCAAAATCGAGACTGGCCGTGTTGTCATTTCGGGTAATATCCAAAATACCGCTTACAATAAATCTACAGGCCCATTCTCTTCGAAGTGGCTCTATTACCTCTTTTATATAGGTATTGCCCAACCTTCCGATATAGGTTCTTTTTCCAGTAATCAAAAAGACATTGTCGCCCCAGAAACCCGTTCCGAAACCTTCTATCCATTCACGGGTTCTTGTTCCGGTAAAGGAAGCGGTATCCCCATTGGGCCAAGTAGCATCAAAAGAAGAGTTAACCGTGCCCTGTGGATTCCCATTTTCATTGGAACGCACTCTTAGCACATCAGCCGAACCCTCTACAGCAACCCCATTGAAAGTAAAGTTTTCAAGAGTAAGGTTTATGGTTTTGGAAGCAGCTTCCATGTCCTTGGCATAGCTCAAATTAATGATTCCACTAAGCACATTGCCATTGGGCAGTTCACATCCATCGCCAAAATCAATGGTCTTTTCCCGAGTAGTGTCGGTAACCACCGTAGTAATCGTAACACAATCAGGCAAGTAATCGGAAGAATAATCACTTTTGGAGGTCAATGAGATTTCATCGGCAGCGTAAACATCTTCTGCAATGGTCGATACTTCTTCAGAAATCATTTCTGTTTCGTCACTGGCTTGAAGCTCAGCCACAGTGATAATCTCTTCTTGGGTCGAAGCATTTTCGATTGGAGCTTCATCCTCTTGGGTGCAGGAAACCGATGTAAGTAGAACAAGTCCTATGGCAAGAGGTGTAATTTTTAAAAAGTTCATTTGTTTGAGACTCTTTTTCATAATGATTGAATTTTAGGATTTGCTCTTATGACCCATCAAAATCAAAAAGGTTTAATCGTTGACAAAAAATTTTTCATTCTGAAAAAAGGATTATCTTTGCACGCTGATTGAAAGACAATCAAATACATAAAAATCATTAAACTAATATTGGAATGTATTTATCTAAAGAAGTAAAGGCCGACATTTTTAAGAAACATGGCGGTTCTGAAACAAACACCGGTTCCACGGAAGGGCAAATAGCTTTGTTCACTTACCGTATCAACCACTTGACACAACATTTAAAAAATAACCATAAGGATTACGCCACAGAGCGCTCCTTGGTTAAATTGGTAGGTAAAAGACGTAGTCTTTTGGATTACCTCAAGAAAAAAGATATTGAAAAGTACCGTGCCCTTATCAAAGAGCTTGGTATCAGAAAATAAAAAATGATGGGAGCCTTATCGGTTCCCATTATTTTTATCCTGAACTGTCTGGGCTGAGCAGGCCGAAACATCGAAGGGTAATTCAAAGTCCCCAACCTTAAAGGGGCAAACACAAAAAGCTGCTTTTCAGTTTTTCATTGGTCAACACAACAACACAACCCGACCGTCCGGAAGACGGTAGACCAAATGTTTAACGACCCGTTGACATACGGGTAAGATTATTTTTATGATTCCAAAAACTTTTAAAGAGGTCATAGACCTCGGTGACGGTAGGGAGATTTCTATCGAAACCGGAAAATTGGCAAAACAGGCCCATGGTTCTGTCGTGGTTCAGTCTGGAAAATGCATGTTATTATGTACTGTAGTTTCCAATTACCAGGCAGCCGACGTTGACTTTTTGCCCTTGACAGTAGATTATCGTGAAAAATTTGCTGCCGCGGGACGTTACCCAGGTGGATTTTTCAAAAGGGAAGCTCGCCCAAGTGATGGTGAAGTATTGACCATGCGTCTTGTAGACCGTGTATTGCGTCCCCTTTTCCCAAAGGATTATCATTCCGAAACACAGGTGATGATTCAATTAATGTCTCATGACGAAAATGTAATGCCCGATGCCATGGCAGGTTTGGCCGCTTCAGCAGCCATCCAGCTATCTGACCTTCCATTTGAGTGCCCGATTTCAGAGGTACGTGTAGGTCGCGTAAATGGCGAATTGATCATTAATCCAACTTGGGCCCAATTGAAAGAATCCGATATCGATATGGTTATCGGTGCTTCTGAAGATTCTGTGATGATGGTAGAGGGTGAAATGGGTGAGATTTCTGAAGAAGAAATGGTAGAGGCCATCAAGTTCGCGCATGAAGCCATAAAACTGCAATGTGCCGCGCAAGTAAAATTGGCCGAAGCTGTTGGGAAGAAAGAAGTCCGTGAGTACGAACCCGAAGTGGAAGACGAGGAGCTTCAGAAGAAAATCCACGGAATGGCATATGACAAGGTGTATGCCATTGCCAAAGAAGGTTCTTCCAAAAAAGAACGCGGAGAAGCCTTTTTCAACATCAAAGAGGAAATCAAAGAAACCTTTTCCGAAGAAGAATTGGAGGAAATCGGTGGTTTGATTTCTAAATATTACCACAAAGCTGAAAAAGAAGCCGTTCGAAACCTTACATTGGAAGAAGGACTGCGGTTGGACGGTCGTAAAACCGACGAAATTCGACCCATTTGGTGCGAAACGGACTATTTGCCATCTGTACATGGTTCATCCATCTTTACCAGAGGTGAAACCCAAGCTTTAGCTACAGTAACTTTGGGTACTTCAAGAGAAGCCAATGTTATTGATATGCCATCCTATGAAGGAGAAGAGACGTTTTATCTACATTATAACTTTCCTCCTTTCTCAACTGGGGAAGCAAGACCGATAAGAGGAACTTCAAGAAGGGAAGTAGGTCACGGGAACTTGGCACAGCGTGCACTGAAAGGAATGATTCCTGATGATTGCCCTTATACAGTTCGTGTTGTTTCTGAGGTATTGGAATCCAATGGTTCTTCTTCAATGGCGACAGTTTGCTCGGGTACCATGGCTTTAATGGATGCCGGGGTACAACTGAAAAAACCAGTTTCCGGAATTGCAATGGGATTGATTACGGATACAGATACTGGTAAATATGCCGTATTATCCGATATTTTGGGAGATGAGGACCACTTGGGAGATATGGACTTCAAAGTGACCGGTACAGCTGACGGAATAACCGCCTGCCAAATGGACATCAAGGTAAAAGGACTTTCTTATGAAATCTTGGTAAAAGCGTTGATGCAAGCAAAAGACGGAAGGTTGCATATTCTTGAAAAGCTGACCGACACCATTGCAGAACCAAGGCCAGAGGTGAAATCCTACGCCCCAAAAATTGTTACCAAGATTATTCCAGGGGAATATATTGGTGCAGTTATTGGTTCTGGTGGAAAGGTTATCCAAGAATTGCAAAAAGAAACCAACACCACTATCGTTATCAATGAAGATCCTGATACCGAAGAAGGTATTGTTGAGATTTTGGGTACCGACCAAGCGGGAATTGACGCGGTCATAGCCAAAATTGATGCTTTGATGTTCAAACCTGAAGTTGGTAGTGTGTATGAAGTGAAGGTGATTAAACTATTGGATTTTGGAGCTGTTGTAGAATACAACGAAGCTCCAGGAAACGAGGTACTTCTTCACGTTTCAGAACTAGCATGGGAACGAACGGATAAAGTAACTGATGTGGTTAACCTTGGGGATACCATTGATGTGAAATACTTCGGACTTGACCCTAGAACCAAAAAGGAAAAGGTATCAAGAAAAGCCTTGCTGCCAAAACCTGAAGGTTATAAAGAGCGTCCACCTAGAAACGATCGCGGAGACCGTAGAGGAGGTAATCGAGATAGAAAACCTAGACGCGATTAATTTTAAACTTATTATATCGTTAAAAACCCTGGAAAAAACATCCAGGGTTTTTCTTTTACAAAAAAAATCCGAAATAAATTTTATCAAATTGTAACTTTTTGAAGTTTCCAACGTATAAACTAATGAGCTTCGGTTCAGAAATTTAATATAGAAGGGAAATTAGATGAGACAGTTAAAGATTACAAAACAGGTTACCAATAGGGAAACCGCATCGCTGGACAAGTATTTGCAGGAAATCGGTAAAGTGGATTTGATCACTGCCGATGAAGAAGTGGAGTTGGCACAGCGAATCAAAGCGGGAGACCAGATAGCCTTGGAAAAATTAACTAAAGCCAACCTCAGATTCGTGGTTTCCGTTGCAAAACAGTACCAAAACCAAGGATTGACCCTTCCCGATTTGATCAACGAAGGAAATCTTGGTTTAATTAAGGCTGCACAGCGTTTTGATGAAACCCGTGGATTTAAATTCATATCCTATGCCGTTTGGTGGATTCGTCAATCGATTCTTCAGGCTTTGGCAGAACAATCACGTATTGTGCGTTTGCCATTGAACAAGATTGGTTCCATCAACAAAATCAATAAAACTTTTGCCTTTTTAGAGCAAGCACATGAGCGTGTTCCGTCAGCAGAGGAAATTGCCAAAGAATTGGACATGACTGTTGAAGATGTTAAACAATCTTTGAAAAACTCTGGACGACATGTATCCATGGATGCACCGTTGATTGATGGTGAGGATTCAAACTTATATGATGTATTGCGAAGTGGGGAATCCCCTAATCCTGATAAGGAATTATTACATGAATCCTTACGCACTGAAATAGAGCGAGCTTTGGAGACTCTAACACCTCGTGAAGCTGATGTTATCCGTCTTTACTTCGGTTTGGCAGGGCAACACTCCATGACTTTGGAAGAAATTGGTGAAACTTTTGACCTGACAAGAGAGCGTGTTCGTCAAATTAAGGAAAAGGCTATAAGAAGGTTGAAACATACCTCAAGAAGCAAAATATTGAAGACCTATTTGGGATAATTCTGCAGATTATCCAAACAAATTACAGTTAAACATACCTTAAATTTGTTTTTTGGCAAGAAAGTTGTAATTTGTAATCCTATAACAGTTTATCATGACTGTTCGTTTTTTGATTGATGAATAAACTCCGGCTGATTACCGGAGTTTTTTCATTTATA
>NZ_JANQIH010000029.1 GCF_028282265.1 Allomuricauda sp. | reverse complement strand
AGCAACCCGAAAACCACCTGCTCTAAAATGGCCCATAGAATCAAGAATCCGAGAGCAAAGGCCGAACGCTTCACAAATATTCCCAAGAAGAGGCAAAAGAAGAAGAAACCCACCAATTTGAAGAAAAAAGCGAGAAGGAATTCCAAATCCGAAAAAATAATGGAAATCTCATCGTAATCGGAATAAATAAGCCCGAGCACCATGGACACTACAAAAACGAACACCGTTGAAATCAAGGCAAAGGAAATAACGGTCAAGAATTTAGACCAGATGAACTCCTTTTTGGAAAGGCCATCGATAAGATTTTGTTTTATGGTCTTGTTGCTATATTCGTTGGCCATCATGGAGACAATGACTATGGCCAGGAAAAGCTTAAAGATTGCCGTGATAAAGGTGTTAAAGTGCCAGATATACGGAAAATTGAAAATACCTTGGTCAGCTAAGTGGAATTTAACCGGTCCTATATCAAATTTAATGGCTGCAATCAGGGCGATTGAAGTCAATAAAACAAAATAAGAGGTAATCAAAATTTTACTTGCCCTGTTGTTCCAGAGTTTTATGAATTCTATTTGAAGTAAGCGTACCATTCGTTTTTTGATTAGTTGTTTTTGGTAAGGGTCAAGAATTGTTCTTCAAGACTTTCTTTTCGTTTTACAAGGTGTGATAGTACTAGCCCTTCATTGAAAAGCATTTTATTGAGCTCTTCCGCGTTCATTTCCTCTTTTAAAAAAGCGGTCAACGTTCCATTTTCTTGATTTATCTTTCCAAAACTGGCATGCTTTTCCAGCAGCGCCTTCAATTTTTCCATGTCACCGGTTCTGAGTTCAAAGAAACCATGGCTGGCCAGCATACCATCCACAGGGCCTGAATATAGTTTTTGCCCTTTTCGCAGAATGACAACATGGGAGCAAACCTTTTCAACCTCATCCAACAAATGCGAAGCCAACAGAATGGTCGTTCCCTGTGAAGCAATTTTTTTAATGATTTCCCTGATTTGATGAATTCCTTGTGGGTCAAGTCCGTTGGTAGGTTCATCCAAAATCAAAATTTCTGGGTCGTTCAACAAGGCAGAAGCTATGGCCAGTCTTTGTTTCATTCCCAGCGAATATGTTCTAAACTTGCTGTTTCTTCGCTCCCAAAGTCCAACTAACTGTAGTTTCTCTTCAATTTTGTCATAAGCCACCTCCTTGATCTTACAGACCAACTTTAAGTTTTGGATAGCTGTCATATATGGGTAGAAGTTGGGTCTTTCAATAATGGCCCCCACTTTTTTTAGTGCTTCGTGGGTGGAAGTATTACCGTCAAACCAGCCAAATTCACCTGAAGTGCGATTGACCACGTTCAGAATGATGCCAAGCGTGGTGGATTTGCCACTACCATTTGGCCCAAGAATTCCGTAAACGTTTCCCTTTTCGATAGTAAAGGACAAATCCTTTACTGCAGTAAGGTATCCGAATTTTTTGGTAAGATTATTTACGGTCAGTATTGTATTCAAAGTGATGTCGTTTTTTGATTTGTTTGTAGTAACTTGACGAAATATGACGGTTTTTGTTACAAAATAGTGAAAGAATGTCCGGGGAAAAACTTATGTCAAAGAAAAAGCCTGCCTATCCAATCAGCAAAAAGTTGGATGGGTATTTGCATCGGTACAGCCGAAAAATAGAGATTCCTATTTTTTATGAGGATTTGTTACGCTTTTCAGGATCAATTGTAGTATATGATGCTTCGGGTGCCGATACCCTTTGGGTTCGCGTATACTATTCCGATTTTGAGCGGGAAGAAATTGATTTGAGTCTTAAAAAAGTGTATTCCATTCTTCATTCCGATGGGAGTGAGCGAATTTTGGAATATCTCAACATCGATGCCGTGGACTACTGCACTTTCGGAAACTCCAAACCCTTCCGAATAAAAGTCCGAAATATCCTCAACGATAACTACACCTATTTTTATGTAAAAAAGACCGACGCTTCACGTGTTTATGGCTTAGAGCTGGAGCATATGCTGTCGCCTTATCACCTGAACTTTTTGGTCTATAAGGACACTTTAATAGAGGAACATATTGCAGGTATTCCGGGTGATGTTTTCATTAAGGAGTTTTTACCCAAATGTACCGAGAGTGAAAAGTCACAATTGGCCAAGGAATTTGTAAAATTCAATGAGCGTTGTATGATACGATTGCTAGGGGATATGAGGTCTTACAATTACGTAATTGTTCCCGTCCATGACTTTGATCATGTGGTATATCGCATTCGTGCCATTGATTTCGACCAGCAGTGTTTTGAAGGCAACCTCAAGGTATATCGCCCACAGTTCTTCAAGGAAAACTATCAAATGGTACAATTGGTAACTACCAAACTTCAAAAGTATTCTGTGGATCAATACAAGATTGAGGAAAGGTCTATTGTGGCCAAACGCATTATAAGTTCCGGAAATCGTTTAAAGCGTTTATCGAGCATTGTGAAAAACGATAGTATTTCGCTTGAAGAAAATATCGAAACGCTCAAGATGCAGATTTATGACCTTACCCACGATATGAAATTTAAAAGAAGCGAAACAATGGGTCAGGTTTTATCGGAAGCTTTGGATTTTGTTAAGCGAAACTATCAGGATGTGAGCATGAAACAGATTATTGAAAAGAAGTTTTAGCTCTTCTGTTCTTTATTGAAATACACTAGATAATAGTACATCTGGCGTTCTTCATCCCATCCTTTTTCCACAAATTTTTCGGCCGATTCTGGATTTATGAAATCCATTTTTATTTGAATATTGGTATCGAGTTGGATTACGTTCTTCATTTTTTTTCGCGCATCTGAAACCGCTTTGTTCGCAATATCAAAATTGGAAACATCCTCTATACTGTACTTGGGTCCCTTTTCAACTTTGTAATGTTTGAACTCAGGAATTAGCTCTGGATTTTCCATAACCTCGTTCAGGAACGAACTTTCTTCAAAAGCATCATTCTTTGCAAAATGGTTTACGGCCCGGTTCATAAAAAGTACCTCTTGCTGCTTATCCTCAGCGGGGAGCACAACATCCTTTGCAAAATTCTGACAGAACTTTAGGTAGTTTTTGGTATAAAAGTTTTCATCGGTCAAAGGTTCCAACCCCAAAAAATTCTCAAGCCAATATTTGGCATCGTACCGGTTGCTATCAACTGATAGTACTTTGAACCCTTCCTCTTTACCTGTGTTGAACACGATGCAGCCTTTGTCCAACTTGTTTATGTTGATGCCCTGTCGAATCAAGATTTCAAGATTCTCATCTGATTCCCTGAACTGAAGAAAATCATGCTTCAATTCACTTTTAAAGATTCCAATGGCATCTATCTTTTGATTGTCGAGCATGGCATCCGTCAAATGGGCAACATATACCTCCCCACTTTTTATATGAGGATGATTGGACTGTTCATACAAGTACGAGGTGATTTTTTTTGAGATAGCATGAAAATCCGAGGGGTTTTCAAAAAGCTCTGCAACCAGTTTAAAGATCTCATTGAACTCTATATCCGCTTCATGGGAAAATCTATAATAATTCTCCTCCTTTTCACGAAAAGGCTTAAAGAAATATTCCTTAAGTAGACCAGCCATTTCATCAGTGAGGGAAAACGGTTTTGATGACAAAAAAATAGGCTCATTTTTACTTTTGTTCCCAACGCGGTGAAGGGAGATATTCTCGATTTGGGTGTGAAAAAGATTCAGCATAGTTTGTTAAATAGTAAGTAGTTTAAAGGGGGAATAAAGATTAAACGGGTTAGTTCCAGTTTTCATCGAAATCCAAATCCTCGTAGTTGTCAATCGAATCATCAAAATCGATTGAAGGCTTGGACTCAAATTTTTTTTCTGGAGGGGAATCAGGCAGTTCGCCAAAACTGAAAAGCAAATTGGGATACGTTCTACCATCTTCTTTGTCCACAACATCAGCCAATTCGACGAAAAAGGTCCACATGCTCAAAAAGTCGTAAACGTAGATCATTTTTGGACTTTCTTCGGTAAGCACATTTTCGAGAAGGGTCTCACCCATTAAACGTACATCAGAACCGTTCTCGCCCATATCAAAAAGAGCTATTTCCTCATCTTGGTTCCATTCTTCATCACAGGTGTAAAATGAGGCCATCTCGCTTCCCATAAAACCGAAGGCTTGTGTAATGGCATTATGGAAATCCTCTAGGGTATTGCTATCTTCAATCTCCAAATCCCTAAAAATATCTTCCTCTGCATCAAGGATTACCCTTATCTTATATATCATCCTAAATTTTTTAGAGTGGATGCAAATTTAAGAAGTTTTGAGAGTAGTTCTTCGACTTATTGCTTCCAAAACCAAACTGAACTGAATCCCAAAAAGTATCGATGCCAAAACGAGATGGGCCGGTTGACTCCCAAAGGGAAAATCAATATAGTACATGGCGATTCCTGTCAGTATTTCCAATCCAATGATTGCCATCACCCAATTCATTTTACTCGTTTCATACCTATTTTTTCTAAAAATCATCCATAAATAGACGTTTAAGGCGAAAACCAAAATAGAAAATGAGCGATGTACATAAAATTGTAATGTTGGGTCGTTCAACCATAGGCTTTTCATATCCTCTCCGACAAGGTCAATTTGCTCATCGACAAACTGTCTGACCTGGGTTCCCAAAACAACTTGCACCAAGGTGAATAACAGCGCAAAACCAATCAAATATTGCAAGGATTTGGTCAATTGATACTTCCTTTCAACCTCTTTGGTTAGATACACTAAGTAAATAAGCATAGCCACAATCACCAATGCCATTACCATATGAAGGGTAATCTTTACCGGTTCCAAGACAGAATATACCACAGTTGCACCCAACCATGCCTGGAATCCCATGGCAAAAACAATCAGCCAAGAAAAAAGAACAATTCGCTTTCTTTGTTTCCAAAATTTAAAGGAAAAAACCGCCAAGAATAGTGTCGCCAATCCCGCTAAAGCTCCTATAAGCCGATTAACGTACTCAATCCAAGTATGCCAAACATTAAAAATGGCGTAATCATGCTTGGTATAGGGTTCCCAGTTTGTAGAATTAAAGGTTTTATCACTAACAAAATCAGCATTGGATACAAGCAAACTTTCGTTTTTAATAATGACCTGACCTTTTTTGAATTCCCTGTTGGCTTCCCAAAGCAGTGTTTGTTCATCGGTAGGAGGGATGTAATATCCAAAACACTTTGGCCAATCGGGGCAACCCATTCCGCTTCCTGTCATTCGCACTACGGCACCGGCGACGATTACCAAGTAAACCAGTACCAAGCTTATTTTTGCCAATTTTTGAAAAGAAATCTTCATGGTGATACAGGTTTTAATCCAAGGGTTTTGGCTTTTTTTAGCATAAATTCAAAAGCAGCTTCATGTTCATTTGGGATTTCTCCCTCAAGAATCGCCTCTTTGATGGCTTCTTTAATGATCCCGATTTCTTTTGAAGGTTTTAGATTAAAGACTTCCATAATTTCCTCTCCGGTTACTGGAGGCTGAAAATTGCGGATATGGTCCCGTTCCTCGACCTCAATAATCTTCTGCCGAACAATCTTGAAGTTGTTCTTGTATTTTCGTTGTTTTCGTGGATTTTTGGTGGTGATGTCCGCTTCGCAAAGGGTCATTAAATCTTCCACATGGTCGCCCGCATCAAATACTAGCCGTCGGACCGCAGAATCGGTCACATGGTCCTCTGAAAGAATAATGGGCCGCGAACTCATCAAAACCAATTTTTGAACGAATTTCATTTTGTCGTTCAGGGGCATTCGTAATCGTTTGAAGAGTTTGTACACCATCTTAGAGCCTACAAATTCGTGTGCGTGAAAGGTCCAACCAATTTTTTTATGGAAACGTTTGGTTGGTGCCTTTCCAATATCATGAAGCAACGCGGCCCATCTTAACCAAAGGTTATCTGTGGTTTTTGCAATGTTGTCAACCACTTCAAGAGTGTGCCAAAAATTGTCCTTATGTCTTTGGCCTTCGACTTCTTCAATACCTTGAAGCGCCGTGAGTTCAGGTAAAATAATCGGCATTAATCCAGTTTGGTGCATCAAACCAAGACCTATGGAAGGTTGGTCGCACATAAGGATTTTGTTGAGTTCATCCACGATACGTTCCTTGGAAACAATCTTGATTCGTTCTTTGTGGGCTGATATGGCCCTTAGCGATTCGAGTTCTATCGAAAAATTAAGTTGGGATGCAAAACGGAAGGCTCGCATCATCCGAAGGGGATCGTCAGAGTAGGTGATACCGGGTTCCAAAGGTGTGCGAATTAGCTTTCTGTCCAAATCCCCAATTCCATCGAATGGGTCAATAAGTTTTCCAAAATTCCCTTCATTTAGGGATAAAGCCAGAGCGTTTATAGTGAAATCCCTCCGGTTTTGGTCATCTTCCAGAGTGCCATCTTCAACTATCGGTTTTCGGCTGTCCCTATGGTAGCTTTCCTTTCTTGCTCCCACAAATTCTAGTTCAAGGTCACCATGTTTGATCATGGCCGTGCCAAAGTTCTTGAACACCGAAACCTGAGGTTTACCTGAAAGACGGGAAGCTACTTCCTTGGCAAGATGGATACCGCTTCCTGTAGTGACAATATCGATATCTTTTGGAACGCCCCTTTTGAGTAAATAATCACGAACAAATCCTCCGATAACATAGGTGTCCTGGCCAAGTTTTTTAGCGGAGTCTCGAATTAGTTCAAAAATGGGCTGTTGTATAGCCTTTTTGTGGAATTCTTGCGTCATTCTATTCCCGAATCACCTTCACTTGTCCGTCATTCCCAAGCTTGATGATGGAGGATGGTGAGGTGTTTTTATTTTCCAGTGGCAAATTTACCACATAGTCCACTCCTTTTAAAATTTCTTCACTAATAGAGTCAAAGTCTTTTGGCGTGGGCATTCCAGAAATATTGGCCGAAGTTGAAACTACAGGCTTACCAAACTTTTGTACCATTCGTTGGCAAAATTGGTCCGAAGCTACTCGAATAGCCAAAGAGTTATCTGAGGCTATTAAGTTTTTGGCTATCCCTATGGGATTGTCAAACACTATGGTAGTGGGTTTTGTGGCAAAATCCATGATATCGTATGCAACATCAGGTACTTTTTCCACGAATCGTTCAAGCATGGCTTGATGGGCCACAAGGCACACCAGAGCTTTACTGTCCTCTCGCTTTTTTAGAGCATACACTTTTTTTACTGCCTCTGGATTGCCGGCATCGCACCCAATGCCCCACACCGTATCGGTAGGGTAGAGGATTAAACCACCTTTTTTTAGTACTTCTATGGATTTGTTGATTTCCTGTATCAATTTCTATTTTGATTTATAAGTTTTGATAAATTGAAAGCTTCTTCCAGCGCGATCCATTGTTGGGTATTTTTATCCCCGCCCAGATTTTCGTTTTTAAGCGCTAACTTTTGGGTGCCCCCAATGGGTACAGGGTGTTTTGGAGGATGGACAGCCTGAACAGACTTTGTTCCCTGTAATACTGCCATGGCTTTGAACCATAGGTCATCTGCTTTTGGTGCTAGTTTAAGGAAAAGATTTTGGTCTAAAGTTTTGGAAGACAGAGACTTGGGAGGGTATAAAACCCCCCATGCACCAATAGGGGTAATGGCCCATGGGTTTATTTTTTGGTTAGCAGGATACTTCCATTTTTTAAAAGGTACCGGTTTTCCAGTTTTGTCATGATTGATGTGGACAGTATAATTGCCAACAATCGAACGAGGACGTTTTAGGTGTTCCTCATGAATGGACGAGAGCCAATTTTTTCGATACATTAAATCATCATCACAAGTTACTATAACATCGTTGGGAAATGCCTCTAGGGTATGAATAAGTTTACGATGTGGGCAAGTGAGATGTGAAAATCGGATTTCAAAAATACTCCCTTCCAACTTTTTAAGTTTATGGGGCAGTTGATTTTTTAAATCCTCGTTTAGCCATAGTAGTATTTTTTTCGGGAGCTTGTCTTGAACCAATAGACTTCTAATTACTAAATGGAGGGTGCTCAATCGAGAGGGTATGGATGTCAAGGACACAATTATAGGAATCTCTGTGCTCTTTTTGTGCTTCAACCTACCTATGGGAATGCTATTGAGTTCAAAGGTCTTTAGAATTGTTATGGGAAGCTCCTTTACGACTTTCATATTTTGAGATCAGCTGATTTGGGTAATATATTTTTGACCCTTAGGAATGGTTGGCAGCCTTAGGTAGTCCCCAAGAATTCGATTGTATTCCTCTGGGATGAATTCCAAACGCCCATCAGCCGGATAAAAGGTCATTTCACCAAAAATAATTCTGTTGTTCAAATTGTAAAGGTCTACTCTTACAAATGGGAATTTACCAGCCAGTTTTGAAGCAACCTGCACCATCTCCAAAAAATTCTCCGGCTTTTCCGTTTCACCTTCAATAAAGGCAATGCTATCATGTTTTATGGGAAGTTTGTTCCAATCCATATCGTAATACGCACGTGAATGTTTGGTTCCTCTATCTATATCGACATGTAGTAATTTGGGCTCTCCATCAAAACAAAAAAACTTATAATCATTGATATCTTCCTTGCCGATTTCCTCTAAATATTTCTCAATTATCAATCGGGGTTTGGTGTATTTGTAGGCCCATTCCAAACCACCTCTTTTATATTGGTTTTTGGAAAGCCACTTGTACATTAAATACCGCGCTCTTTTTTTATTGAGGACATTCTTGTCCTTTACCAAAAGATTAAAATGGTAGCCGTGGGTGGCCTTGAGCACAAACTTTTGGGGAAGTAGTTCAAACTTGACTTCGGAAGGTTTTTCATATACGGCTATGAGTTCATTCAGGTATTGTGCACCTACTTTTTCTTCGACATATTTTCTAACCTCATACTTATCAACCAAATCGCTTAGTATCATAGGTCTGTAGAACACCTTCAACCATTGAATCTTGGCATTGAACTCCTTAGGGTCTTCAAGATCTAGCTTTTTTCCAGTGTAATATTCATAGTAGGCTTTCATGAAAAGAGAAGCGGGGAGAAACTTCATTTTTTTTGTAAGCCCCAACACAAATTTTCTTGCCATTCTCATTTAAATTGCAGGGCAGTAAAGATATACATTAAGACTTTTATATTTTTGTCAAGATGGATACACGAGAAATTGATAAACCTAAGATTTCAGTTGTAATAAGCACCTATAATGCTGAAGAATGGCTCGAAAAGGTACTTTGGGGATTCAACTGCCAGATATTCAAAAATTTTGAGGTGATTATTGCAGATGATGGATCTGGGCCCAAGACCAAGGAACTTCTGGATAAGATAAAGCAGGAGGTTTTCTATAACATCGTCCACGTTTGGCAAGAAGATGACGGTTTTCAAAAATCAAGGATTTTGAACAAAGCACTCGAAGCCTGTAATTCAGATTATATCATAATGACCGATGGGGACTGTATACCCCGCGAGGATTTTGTTGAGGTTCACTACATCAACAAGGAGGCAGGTTATTTCATTTCGGGAGGATATTATATGCTTCCGATGAATATTTCGAAATTGATTACTTTGGAAGATATTGAAAAACAGCATTGTTTTAATATCCACTGGCTAAAGGATAAGGGAATACCAAAAACTTTTAAGAACAACAAGCTTACAGCAAGCGGATTCATATCAAAATTGCTCAACACTTTTACACCAACAAATGCCAGTTGGAACGGGCATAACTCTTCTGGTTGGAAAAAGGATATTCTAAACGTTAATGGTTTTGATGAGCGTATGCAATATGGAGGGCAAGATCGCGAATTAGGGGAAAGATTATTTAACTTCGGAATAAAATCAAAGCAACTTCGTTATAGTGCCGTTTGCGTTCACCTCGATCACAAAAGAGGGTACAAAACGCCTGAATCAATTGCTAAAAATCAGGAAATAAGAAGGAAAACCAGAAACCAAAAACGGGTTTGGACCCACTATGGCATTACCAAATAATAGGTAAGCTCGTTTTTCTTTTCCAATCGCTTTAATTCTCTAAATCTTTCCAGTACACCTAGAGCATTCAGATATGAGATGATAACTCCCTTTTTGCCATCTAAAATACCGAGGCGAACAATATAATGGTAGAAAAACTTCCATGCCGGTTTTACCACCATAAGGAAGTAATTGAATTGTTTTTCCTTATAAAATGCTTCCTTGGCCTTTAACTGTCCATAACGCAGCATCTTACCTTTATAGTCCTCAAAATCTTTATAGCAATAATGGATGAGTTTTTCTTTTAGGATGCATGAACCACCATCGACCTCCAGTGTTTCGTGTACAATTTTCTTGTCAGTGAACTTGGCTTTACTTTTTCTAAAAAGTCTATGATTTTTATCGGTTTGCCAACCGCTGAAATGCAAAGGTTCATTCTGGAACATGAATTTCCTGTAAAACCAATACGCCTCGCAAGCCTCTGGGTCGTTTATGGTTTGGGTAATCTCTTTTTCAAGCTCGGGAGTCACAACTTCATCTGCATCAACAAAAAGAATCCAATCATTGGAGGCTTGTTCCAACGCGAACGACTTTTGAGCCGTGAAGTTTTCAAACGGGTTTTGAATTACCCTTACCTTGGGATGAGCTTTTAGATACTCATAAGTACCGTCGGTACTGTAAGAGTCGACAATAAGAATTTCGTCTGCAAAAGAAACAGATTCAACACATCTTTCAATATAACCTATCTCATTGTAGGTTATGACCAGCGCTGATAATTTCTGCTTTGGGGCGCTTAATTCAGCCATATTTATTGGTATTCGCGTTTGGTATTTACAAAATTATAACAAAAAAACAACGATAAAATTGTTTTGAGCGGTAATTTTCTTACACACTTGTCAACTACAATCTATCCCGTCTTTCAGTAAAATATCACGAATTTAGGTTGCTTTGTAGTCTAAAGATGAACAATTTATAAAGGGTTGCTTCCGATTTTTACATTTTTATAGAACAATGGTGTGAGGGCTTTGTCTCCTTTAAGGTTCTCTTTTGGAGATTACCCTAAACGGCTACATTGTGTTCCCGCAAGGCATCATTCAGCGAAGTCTTTTTGTCAGTACTTTCTTTTCTTTTTCCAATAATGAGCGCACAGGGTACTTGAAAATCTCCTGCAGGAAAGCTCTTGGTATAACTGCCAGGAATCACAACCGATCTAGCTGGAACTCTTCCTTTTAACTCAATCGGCTCAGTGTTGGTTACATCGATGATTTTAGTTGATGCGGTCAATACTACATTAGCACCCAAAACAGCTTCTTTTTCAACATGCACACCTTCCACAACAATACACCTCGAACCAATGAACGCATTATCCTCAATGATTACGGGAGAAGCTTGAAGCGGTTCTAAGACTCCGCCTATCCCAACTCCACCACTTAAGTGTACATTTTTTCCAATTTGGGCACAACTCCCTACAGTTGCCCATGTGTCGACCATGGTTCCTTCATCGACATAGGCTCCAATGTTTACATAGCTTGGCATCAAAATAGTACCTTTCGAAATATAGGCACCATGGCGGGCTACAGCGTGGGGAACCACACGGATACCTTTTTCTTGGTAACCTCGTTTTAAAGGTATTTTGTCATGGTATTCAAATATGCCCGTTTCCAGAACCTCCATTTTCTGTATTGGAAAGTAAAGTACTACTCCTTTTTTGACCCATTCGTTGATTTTCCAACCATTTTCGGTAGGTTCTGCACAACGTAATTCGCCCGCGTCTACCAAGTCAATTACTTTCCGTATTGCGGTTTGGGTTTTCTCTTCTTGGAGTAGATTCCTGTTTTCCCAGGCTTCTTCAATCAGTGCCCTCAATTCTGTCATTTTTCAAAATTTTGGCAAAGATAGTCGTATGGGATTGAATATGGGAACCTATTTTAATCCCATAACATTTTTAGGCGTATTTTTGCCAAAATTTTTAGTTTGGCACGTATAGTGGCGTTAGATTTTGGAAAGGTGAGAACAGGCATAGCCGTTACCGATGAGCTACAATTGATTGCTTCCGGATTGACTACCGTTGAAACCCCAAAGCTGCTCTCCTTTTTGGAGCAATATGTTCAAGAAGAGTCCGTAGAAGCAATAGTTGTCGGTCTTCCAAAGAAAATGGACAATACATCTTCGGAATCGGAAGAGTTGATTCAATCTTTCCTGAAGAAATTGATCAACCGAATGCCCCATATTCCTGTTGAGCGACAAGACGAGCGATTTACATCAAAATTGGCATTCGATGCTATGTTGGAAGGGGGGCTAAAAAAGAAGAAAAGACAAGATAAAGCCTTGGTGGATGAAATAAGCGCCACACTGATATTGCAAGCCTACTTAGAAAGAAAAATGTAATATGATTTTACCTATTGTTGCATACGGAGATCCGGTTTTGCGTAAGGTCTCAAAAGATATGGATTCAGATTATCCCGATCTGGAAAATCTTATTTCGAATATGTGGGAAACCATGTATAATGCTCATGGCGTTGGTTTGGCCGCACCTCAGGTTGGACTTCCTATTCGAATGTTCTTGGTCGATACCACACCATTCTCTGATGATGAGGATTTGACCGATGAGGAACAAAAGGCGCTCAACGGATTCAAGAAAGTGTTCATCAATGCCAAAATTGAACAAGAGGAAGGTGAAGAGTGGGAATTTAATGAAGGCTGCTTAAGTATTCCCGATATTCGTGAAGACGTAAAAAGAAAACCTGAAATAACGATCACTTATCTCGATGAGAATTTCAAGGAACATAACGAAAAATATAATGGTCTTCTGGCTAGGGTGATACAGCACGAGTATGATCATATTGAAGGTGTTCTCTTTACCGATAAGCTTTCTTCCCTAAAAAAACGCTTGCTAAAAAATAGGTTGGATAAAATTTCAAAGGGAAAAATCAACGTAGATTATAAAATGAGATTCCCCAATATCAAAAAGGGACGTTAAAAAAAATATTTTGTGAGATAAAAGGTTATTTTTGCCCGCAAAAATAGATTGAATGGCGCTTGATAAGATTTTATCCATTGCAGGAAAACCCGGACTTTTTAAACTCTTGACCCAAACCCGAACTGGATTCGTAGGGGAATCGTTGATTGACGGAAAGCGTGTATCTGTAGGCCTTAGAAACAATGTCAGTGTACTTTCCGAAATAGCCATTTACACCTTGGAGGAAGAAATTCCCCTAAAAGATGTTTTTCAAAAAATAAAAGAAAAAGAAGGGGGAAAAAAGACTTCAATCAGTCATAAAGCCGAAAAAATCCAGTTGGAAGAGTATTTTTTCGAAGTATTGCCCAATTATGATGAAGATCGGGTATATGCAAGCGACATTAAAAAAATAGTGCAGTGGTACAATCTTTTATGGGATAACAACATCAAGGATTTTTCTGATTCTGAAGAAGATGAAGAAGTTGTTTCCGCTGAAGAAGAGTAACTTACTGATTCCAGTCAATTAAGGGCGAAGGATAATAGTTGACCTTCATTTTCTCAAAGTACTCCTTTTGCTTTGCCAAACGATTTCTAAAATCCTCCCAATCACGGTTTTCTGAGCTTGACCAACCTAATTCTGCATAGGCCAAAGCCCTTGGGAAGGCCAA
>NZ_JANQIH010000298.1 GCF_028282265.1 Allomuricauda sp. | reverse complement strand
CTTAATTAAAACTAGAATTATGGCACAGTCAAAATCAACAAAAAAACTGTTTAACATGGCCTACGGGCTTGGAGCATCAGTGGTAATTATTGGTGCACTCTTTAAGATTCTTCACTGGGAGTTCGGTCCCCTTACAGGTGGATTGCTTCTTGCGGTAGGTCTTATCACAGAGGCATTGATCTTCGCTATTAGTGCATTTGAACCAGTAGACGACGAATACGATTGGTCTTTGGTTTATCCAGAATTGGCCAATGGTCAATCTAAAGGAAACAAGAATGACGCTAAGCAGGCCAAAGAGGCTGAAGGTCTTCTTTCCAGAAAATTGGATGACCTTTTGAAAGAGGCTAATATCGATTCTGAGCTTTTCTCAAGCTTGGGTGAGAGCATCAAGAGTTTTGAAGGAGCTGCGAAAAACATCGCTCCTACTACCGATGCTATCCAACACACTAAAAAGTACTCTGAAGAGTTGTCACATGCTGCCGCTCAAATGGAGTCTTTGAACAGCTTGTACAAAGTTCAATTGGAAAGCGCTAGCCGTCAAGCTTCCATCAACGAGGAGGTAGTACAAAATGCTGGTGCCCTTAAAGAGCAAATGGAATCTTTGGCAACCAACCTTTCTTCTTTAAATGGAGTATACGGTGGTATGCTATCTGCCATGAGTAAAAACTAATTAGGGGATTTGATTAATATACCAAACCCAAATCAAATTAATTATTAAATCTAATTAGAAAAACATGGCATCAGGAAAACAATCACCACGTCAGAAGATGATCAACTTAATGTATTTGATCTTCATCGCGATGTTGGCGTTAAATATGAGTAAGGAAGTACTGGCCGCATTCGGTTTGATGAATGCCAAGCTTGAAACTTCCAATGCAAAAGCGGACGAAAACAATTTGGCTTACTTTGAGGGTCTTGAGACCAAGGCTTCAGAAGATGCAATCAAGTACGGCCCTTTGTTTGAAAAAGCTAGAACCGTTAAGCAATTGTCCCAAGAGTACTACGAGTACTTGAAGGAGCTAAAGAAAGGCATGTTGGCCGATCAGGAAGATCCGAATAACTACGTTGTAATGGATAAGTCTGATTACTTGGACAACTTGTTCTTCCAAGGCGATAAGCTAAAGCCTGAAGGTGAAAAGTTCCTTTCGAGCCTACAGAATTATCGTGAGAAAGTCTTGGCTGCGATACCAGAAAACATGACCGATATTAAAAGCGCCGTGCAAACGCGTTTTGAAACAGGTGATGAAAATGGTAAAGTGACCCGTCTTCGCGATAAGGTAAAGGTAGACTGGATGAACTATCACTTTGAAGGATACCCATTGGTAGCTTCTTTGACAAAAGTAACCCAGCTTCAAGCTGATATAAAAGCGACTGAGCAAGAAGTCCTTAAAGGATTGTTGGAAGGTAACCTTACCGAGGCAGTTTCTTTGAAGAACTTTGCGACTGCGCTTCAAGCTTCCAAATCTGCTTTCTATACTGGAGAAAAGTACGATGGTAAAATTATCATTAGTAAGACCGATAACTCTTCAAAACCTGTTAAGGCAGAATTGAAGTTGGACGGCAGAAACCTTACTGAAGGTAAAGACTACCTATTGGAAGAAGGTGGTATTAAAATGTTGATCAGTGCTGGCACTGCTGGTGATCATACCATTGCGGGTACAATGTACTTTATGCAAGATGGAGAGGAAGTGCCTGTTCCGGTGAACAACACTTTCGCTACAATTACCAAGCCTAATGCTGCAGTTATTTCTGCAGATAAGATGAACGTAGTTTATCGTGGTGTTGCCAACCCAATGACCATTTCCATTCCTGGTATTCCAGATAATAAAGTTAATGCAAGAGCAACTGGTTTGACCAGAAGAAGCGGTAGCAACTATATAATGAATCCTGGTACAGGTAGAACAGTAACGATTACAGCTTCAGGTACATTACCAGACGGTCAAGCTATCTCGACTAAGTCTGAGTTTAGGATTAAGGATATTCCAAGACCAAGCGGTACCGTTCGTGGTGAAGCAGGTAGTGTAAAAATGCCTAGAAGAAATCTTGAGATTTCTACAGTTAGCGCTATGTTGGAAGACTTTGACTTCGACTTGAACCTTGCGGTTAGCGGATTTAAGTTCAAAGTTCCAGGTCAACCTACCATTAACGTAAACGGAAACAAATTGGATGGTAGAGCCAAGTCTGCTCTTAAGAGAGCCAAGAGAGGTGAAACTGTTCAGATTTTTGACATCAAAGCGTATATCACTAACAACAGAACCTACAAGTTGAAGAAGGTATCTCCTGTTGTGGTTGAGCTTACAAACTAAAATATAGTATACAGAAGATCATGAATTGGAAAAATGCATTATTAATTGGAGCTGTGAGCTTATTGCCCCTATCCATGCTGGGTCAGGCGAACATTTTGAACGCCAAACTTCCCGAGGATGTGGGTAAAAAGACACAAGAGCAGATTGAACAAGATGCTGATGCTCCCCTGGAATACGGTTATGTTGATGATCGTGATATCCTTTGGTCCAAGACCGTTTGGGAAATCATTGATCTTGACGAGAGAGTCAACTTCCCGTTGTACTACCCTACCGATACCATTGGTATTGGTTTGGACAGAAGGTCATTGTACCATGTTTTGATGAAAAACATAAGCAATGGAAAATTGACCGAAGTATACACGGATTCGTATTTCACTGAAAAACGAACGTTGAGTGATTTGTCGGCCACTTTGCAAAAAGTGGATACCACTGACTTAGGTTACGAACAATTGAACGCTGGTGAGCAGATTTCTGCGGAGTTTATCAACCAAAGAGATTTGAATGCAGCTGATATTGAAGAGTACCGAATCAAGGGAATCTGGTACTTCGACAAGCGCCAAGGAGAGTTAAAATATCGTTTGTTGGGAATTGCACCTGTTGCACCCGATGTTAACTTCATCGATGATGAGTCAGTAGACCCCGGTGAAAACAAAGTGGAGCTGTTCTGGATATGGTATCCCGCAGCGAGACAGATTTTGCATGATGCCAAGGTGTACAACCAGCGCAATTCGGCGAGACCCATTTCCTTCGATGCTTTGTTGAACGCACGTCGTTTTAACGGAGTTATCTACAAAGAGGAAAATGTACATGGTGACCGTGAAATAGACGATTATATTTTTGACAATGCACTGTTCCAACTCTTGGAAGCCAATCGAATCAAAGAAGTGATTCGAGACCGAGAGCAGGATATGTGGGCGTACTAGCCAAAACTTATTTCCAATTCAATTCATACAACGCCGCACAGATGTGCGGCGTTTTTTATTTCCCAAAGACCTTTGGGATGTCTAATTTTGCCCCATGTTAGATTATTTGGTGGTAGGATTGGGCTTGGCGGGGGTTTCTTTCTGTGAAGTCTTGGAAAAACATGGAAAGTCCTTTCATGTGATTTCCGATAATTCGCAACAGGCGTCGTTGGTGGCCGGAGGGCTTTACAATCCGGTAATCTTAAAGCGGTTTACAATGGCCTGGGAGGCTGATAGGCAAATGGAATTGGCCATGCCCTTTTACGAAGCCTTGGAGAACAAATTAGGCACACCATTGGACTATAAAATACCTGTGCTGCGAAAATTTGCTTCCATAGAAGAACAAAACCTTTGGTTTGAAGCCGCTGATAAGCCGGGTCTGGATAAATTCTTGTCTACAAAAATTATAGAGAACGCCAACGCCAACATTGATGCTCCTTTTGGGCTGGGGGAAGTACTGTTCACCGGCCGCGTGGACACTCAGGTTCTAATTAATTCATACTCAAAACACTTAAATACCAAAGGGCTTTTGTCTGAGGAAACGTTCGATTATCAAAGGCTTGAAATGGATTCGAATCAAGTCTCCTACAAATCAATTAAAGCTAAATACATTGTATTTGCAGATGGTTTTGGATTGAAGAATAATCCTTTTTTCAAATATTTACCGCTCAATGGAACCAAGGGAGAGCTTTTAAAGATAAAAGCACCCCAACTCAATGAAAAAAGTGTAATCAAATCATCGGTTTTTATCATTCCCTTGGGGGAACATATTTATCGCGTAGGGGCCACATATAAATGGAAAGATAAGACCAACGAACCAACAGAGGCTTCTAAACACGAACTCTTGAAAAAGTTGGAGACCTTTTTAAAATGTGATTATGAAGTTGTGGAACACGTTGCCGGAATTCGTCCTACGGTAGTTGATAGACGCCCTCTTGTAGGCGTGCACCCCAAGCATGATTCTGTCTTCTGTTTGAATGGATTTGGTTCGAGAGGTGTGCTTATTGCACCGTTCGCGTCAGAGCAGCTCTTCCAATACATTGAAAATGGGAAAGCCCTTCATCCTGAAACGGACATCATGCGTTTTAAAGAAAAATACTTTACTTCCTAGCCCTTTACTTTTTCGGGGCCATACTTGATGAACAAATTGATCCAAATGTTTCGAGACAACCGGATGATAACGGGCATAAAGACAACCAAGGTCCCAACAATGGCGATAAAAGAGTTTATAAGACTAGCTCCAATAAATAGATAAGATATTACAAAAGCCGCTACCGCAAAGGCAATTCCAACGGCGTAGCTTACGTACATGGCACCATAAAAAAAGGAGGGTTCAATCTTATATTTGGTTCCACAGTTAGAACAACGCTCATGCATTTTAAACAGTTTCCCAGGAGTATATGGGTTTTGGTTCACATACATGCTTTCTTCTTGGCATTTAGGACAACTTCCTGTTAAAATACTGTAGAGTTTAGTTCCTTTTTTTAACATTTGCAATGCTTTTGTCAAAGGTAAAAATTGTAGCGATCGTTACCGCTGAAAATTATACCAAAAGCTGATTTTGAGATAATGAATTCTTATTAGGAATATGCTTAATGTCCACAACCTTTCAGTCGCTTTTGGGGGAGAGTTCCTCTTTCAAGAAATCGCCTTTCGGTTGAACGCGGGTGATCGAGTGGGCCTTATTGGCAAAAATGGAGCTGGGAAATCCACTTTGTTAAAGCTTCTTTCAAGGGATTTTGAGCCTGATTCTGGTTCCATAGCCAAGGAGAAAGAAGTCAATATTGGATTTTTAAGGCAGGATATCGACTTTGAAAAGGGTAGAACAGTGCTGGATGAGGCATATCGAGCCTTCAAAGAAATCAAAAGCCTTGAAGAAGAACTGGATAATATCAATCGGCAACTGGCGGAACGAACCGATTACGAAAGTGAGAGCTATAACCAGTTGATGGTGGACCTCTCTGAAGTAACCCATCGCTATGAGATTTTAGGGGGTTATGATTATCAAGGAGCTACGGAGAAGGTGCTTCAAGGATTGGGCTTCAAACGGGAAGATTTCAACAAACTTACCGATACGTTTTCCGGCGGATGGCGGATGCGTATCGAACTTGCAAAACTCCTCTTGGAAGATAATCACGTGCTTTTACTGGATGAGCCTACCAACCATCTCGATATTGAATCAATAATTTGGTTGGAACAATTCCTAAGAGGCTATACAGGAGCAGTGGTCATCGTCTCACACGATAAAATGTTTCTGGATAATGTGACCAACAGAACCATCGAGATTTCTTTAGGCCGAATCTACGATTATAACAAGCCCTACACGAAATACCTTCAACTTCGCAGAGAAATCAAAGAGCAACAATTAAATGCTCAAAAAAACCAAGAGAAGCAGATACAACGGACCGAACGTCTTATTGAAAAGTTTAGGGCCAAAGCCTCCAAGGCTTCCATGGCTCAATCCTTGATCAAAAAGCTTGATCGCATGGACCGCATTGAGGTCGATGAAGACGATACTAGTGTTATGAAGGTCCGGTTTCCAGTTTCGGTAACACCAGGAAAAGTAGTGCTGACCATTGAGAACCTTTCGAAAAGTTATGGTCCCAAAAATGTACTTCGGGATTTGGATTTTTTATTGGAAAGGGGAAGCAAGACAGCTTTTGTGGGGCAAAATGGGCAAGGGAAGACCACTTTGGCCAAGGTCATCGTGAATGAGGTCGATTACGAGGGAAGTGTCAAGTTGGGCCATAATGTGCAAATTGGATACTTTGCCCAAAACCAAGCTGAATACTTAGAAGGCAACAAAACGGTTTTGGATACCATGATTGACGCTGCCAATGAAGGTAATCGAAGCAAGGTTAGGGATATTTTGGGCTCTTTCCTTTTTGGAGGTGATGAGGTGGACAAACAAGTAAAAGTCCTTTCCGGGGGTGAAAGAAATCGATTAGCCTTAGCGAAAATGTTGCTTCAGCCCTTTAATGTGCTGATTATGGATGAGCCTACGAACCATCTCGATATTAAATCAAAGAATGTGCTCAAACAAGCGCTTCAAAGTTTTGAGGGAACTTTGATTTTGGTATCACACGATCGAGATTTTCTGCAAGGTCTAACGGATAGGGTCTATGAATTTAAGGATGGAAACGTAAAGGAATATTTAGGAGATATTGACTTTTATTTAGAGCAACGGCAGGCCGAGGATTTCAGAAAAATTGAAAAGGGCGAACAAAAGAAGGAAAAGAAGCAAGAAACCAAAAACGGTGATTACCAAATCCAAAAGCAGCTTAAATCCTTAAAAAACAAATTAAGTGGTGTGGAGAAAAGGATTTCTGATTTGGAAAAGCAAATCGCCGACATTGATCATGAGTTGTTGATGAACTACGATGAAACGGTGGCCAAGCCCAGTTTTTTTGATGATTATCAAAGGAAAAAGGATGATTTAGGCACTTTAATGGAAGATTGGGAACGAATTTCGGGCGAATTGGAATCCCTTGAGGGGTAAAGAGCCTTCTATCGTCAAACCACAACTTTTAAGAAGTATACCACAAGATTTGACTAGTTCACCCATTTATTTTTGTAGGTTTTTTCTTTCTTTGTTAATTTGTAGGTGAATTCTTATAGGATAAGGATAACCAACATGAAATCTACTCTTCTCTTCGTTGCAAGCTGTCTCTTGCTCACAACGCTCTCTGCAAATGACCAGATTCCCTCTAAAGAGAAAAAGGTTTTGATGGATTTGTACCATAGCACTGATGGTGAAAAGTGGAGCATACCTTGGAATTTAAACGATCCTGCCCATACCTGGAAGGGAATAACCATAGAGAATAATCACGTGGTGGAAATCAACCTTTTCAGAAATAATCTGCGAGGAACTTTACCACCTAGTTTAGCCAAGCTTCGCTATTTGACCCACCTTAATTTGGCGTTTAACAACATTACAGGTGTTTTGCCAAAAGAAATGGTAAAGCTTGAGAATCTAAAGATATTGCGTTTGGAAATGAACCGAATCAAGGGGGAAATCCCTGTTGAAATTGGAAAATTGAAAAAGCTTCAGGTGTTTTCCATCTTCAATAATTTTATCAATGGTTCCATTCCTGAAGGATTTGGCGAGATGACCGATTTAAGGGAACTCAATCTTTCAAGCAACAATTTAAGAGGTACTATTCCCAGTTCCATTGGGCGATTAAAAAAACTTGAGGCCTTGGGTCTCTTTGAAAACAATTTAAACGGTTCTATACCGGCAGAGTTGGGAGATTTGATTCAGTTGAAAGAATTGGTTTTGGCGAACAACCAATTAGGGGGAGAAATACCCATGGAATTCGCCCAGCTTTCCAACTTGAGAATATTACAGATTCAAAATAATCGGTTTGATTCCTTCTCGGGAATCAAGGCGATGGATACAAAACAGTTTTTGGTTTTTGATACGGATGATAAGTCATTAAATCCGCGATTCAATGAAATACAATTACAACGTACAAGAATGGCAGATACAAAATTCGAAGACGTTGACGAGAATGAGTAGTTAGTTATACTTTAGTTTGTTTGGTTTGGGGATACAGGCGTGTATCCCCATTTTTGTTTTACGAAAGTCGCCAATTTGATAAACAATTTATGAAATATTTAACCTGAGGGCACGATATACGGAATAGTTTTGCAATGACTAATTCATTCATTTATGCGCAAACTAATCATCTCTTCGGTTATTGGTGCGGTTCTCATTTTTGGATCGCTCTATTTTGCTGGGGTAATCTCTGGTAGTAAGAAAAACCGTAGGCCAAGACCCGCTAAAGTGGTGAAGACAGTCTTTGTGGATACCGTAAAGAACGGCATTGTTCCCATTAAAGTTCCTGCCAACGGCAACCTTAGGGCAAAAAAGAGGGTTGAACTATATTCAGAAGTACAAGGCCTGTTCAGGTCAGGGAGCAAATTATTTCGAACAGGGCAAGAATATAATCAGGGACAGACACTTATTCGTATCGATTCAGATGAATACTATGCCAGTGTACAATCGGCCAAGAGTAATCTTTATAACTTGCTCACTTCTATTATGCCCGACTTGCGTTTGGATTATCCTGATATTTATCCCAAATGGCAAACTTATCTGAACAGCTTCGATTTGGAAAAGACAACTCCAAAACTTCCTGAAATGGCTTCTGAAAAGGAACGATTCTTCATTTCAGGAAGAGGAATTCTTTCCAATTACTACAACGTAAAAAACCTAGAGCAACGCTTGTCAAAATATAACATAATTGCCCCCTTTAATGGCGTACTAACAGATGCTTTGGTAACGGAGGGAACCTTGGTCCGAGTGGGACAAAAACTAGGAGAGTTCATAAACACAGGGGTTTACGAACTCGAAGTTTCGGTGTCCAAAACCTATGGGGACTTCCTAAAAGTGGGGAAACAGGTTGAGCTTTTCAATTTAGAGAAGACACGAAGTTATATGGGTCAAGTAACCCGGGTGAACGCCCGTGTAGACCAAAACTCACAAACGATTACGGTCTATATCGAGGTTAAGGATGACAGCTTAAAGGAAGGGCAATACCTAGAAGCCAATCTTGAGGCAAAAGAGGAAATGAATGCTATAGAAATAGATCGTTCGTTGTTGCTTGAAAATAACCAAATCTTCGTGGTCCGCGATTCCGTTTTGGACATGATTTCGGTGAACCCTGTTTATTTTAGTGACAAAAGGGTAGTACTAAAAGATGTGCCTGATGAAGAAGTCATTGTGGCCAAAGCGTTAACGGGAGCCTATGCAGGAATGCTGGTAAAGGTGTATGACCCAAATAAACCTAAAAGGGCAAAGTCGTGAAAAAGGTAATTGAATATTTTATAAAGTATCACGTTGCGGTCAACGTTATTATTATAGCCTTCTTCATTTTTGGTATAGTGGGCGCCAAATCCTTAAAATCTTCATTTTTTCCACTTACCGATTCAAAAAATATCTCAATAAACATTGCGTATCCAGGGGCATCTCCCCAAGAAGTCGAGGAAGGTATTGTTCTTAAGATTGAGGATAATCTTAAAGGACTTCAGGGCGTCGAACGGGTTACATCTACCTCGAGGGAAAACAGCGGTACCATCAATGTTGAAATAGAAAAAGGTCAGGACATAGATTTTATGCTCTTGGAAGTAAAGAACGCGGTTGACCGGGTACCTACTTTCCCAGCAGGAATGGAGCCTTTGGTAGTTTCAAAGTTGGATGCAGTCCGCCCCACCATTAGTTTTGCGGTAAGCGGCGATAACATTCCATTGGCAACACTGAAACAGATAGGTCGCCAAATCGAAAATGACTTAAGGGCCATCGACGGAATCTCCCAGATTGAGATTTCAGGCTATCCGGAGGAGGAGATTGAAATTGCTGTCAACGAAAATAGCCTTCAGGCCTACAATCTTTCTTTCAATGAAGTATCCCTAGCGGTTTCCAATGCAAATCTCTTGGTGACCGGGGGAAACATAAAAACAGATGCTGAGGAGTATCTAATTCGGGCCAATAATCGATCCTACTATGGCAAAGAGCTTTCCAATGTTGTAGTCAGGGCTGATGCTTCAGGTAGAACCATTCGTCTGAAGGATGTCGCCACCATAAGAGACCGTTTTTCCGAAACGCCCAATTCTTCAAACTACAATGGCAATCTTGCTGTAAATGTAACGGTCACCAGTACCAATACAGAAGACTTGATAGGTTCCGCGGAAAATGTCAAGAAATATATTGAGGATTTCAATCAAAAAAATGCCAATGTCCAATTGGCGGTGGTGCGAGATCTTTCCAAAACACTGGTTCAGCGAACAGAATTATTGACCGAGAATGCGGTTATGGGAATGATTTTGGTGTTGCTGTTTCTTTCCCTTTTCCTGAACACAAGGCTAGCCTTTTGGGTGGCTTTTGGTCTACCCATTGCCTTTTTGGGAATGTTCGTTTTTGCCCCTATGCTAAACGTGACCATTAACGTACTTTCTCTTTTTGGGATGATCATTGTGATAGGGATATTGGTAGATGATGGTATAGTCATTGCCGAAAACATTTACCAACATTACGAAAAAGGGAAAACACCCATACGAGCTGCCATTGATGGAACAATTGAGGTAATGCCACCCATTTTGTCGGCTATCTTGACTACGGTTTTGGCGTTTTCCATTTTCTTGTTCTTGGATGGTCGTATCGGGGATTTCTTTAGCGAAGTATCGGTCATTGTTATATTGACCCTCGTGGTATCATTAGTGGAGGCTTTGATAATTCTTCCCGCCCACTTGGCACATTCAAAAGCCCTTCAGCCACAAAAAAAAGGGCCTAAAACGGGAATTGCCAAAGTATTTTCCAAACTGCGGATTATCAATAAAATGGGCGATAGATTTATGGCCTATATGCGTGATAATTGGTATAGCCCTACCCTGAAATTTGCTTTAGACTATAAGTTGCTGACCTTTGCAATTTTCTTTATGGCTTTGGTCTTGACCTTTGGCTCAATCGGTGGAGGAATCATAAGAACTTCGTTTTTTCCCCGAATTGCCAGTGACCGAGTCGCTGTAGAGCTTCAAATGCCCAACGGAACCAATGAAAGGGTAACGGATTCCATCATAAGTCTGATTCAAGAGAAGGCCCAAATAGTAAATAAGGAGCTTACCGAAGAATATTTGGCTGGCGGCGATAAGATGCTTTTTGAGAATATGCTCAAAAACATAGGTCCCGGTTCTTCAACAGCAACCTTGGTCATTAACTTATTACCTGGTGAGGAACGCCCCGATGAAGTCCGTGCTGACCTGGTCACGGGAAGACTTCGTGAGCTTGTGGGCCCTGTCATTGGGGTTGAAAGCCTCATTTATGGTTCTGGGGGTAATTTTGGGGGAGATCCCGTATCCGTGTCCCTTTTAGGAAATAATATTGAAGAGCTGAAAGCGGCCAAGGATGAACTGAAAGCTGCTATGTTGAACAACGCGCTGTTAAAAGACGTTGCTGATAATGACCCCGCCGGGATTAAGGAGATACGTCTTGAACTAAAAGAGAATGCTTATTTACTGGGGCTCGATTTGCGTACGGTCATGAATCAGGTAAGGGCTGCATTTTTTGGAGCGCAGGCGCAACGGTTTCAACGTGGACAAGATGAAATTAGGGTATGGGTGCGATACGATAGGGAAAACCGCTCTTCTATAGCCGATTTGGACGAAATGCGAATCTTGGCACCTAATGGTGAGCGCATTCCGTTGAAGGAAATCGCAACCTATTCCATCGAAAGAGGCGATGTAGCCATCAACCATTTGGAAGGTCAACGGGAAATCCAGATATCATCCGATTTGAAAAATCCACAAGAAACCAGCGGAACCGATGCAATGGCTTGGATTCGAACGGAGGTCATGCCCGATATCCTATCGAAATATCCGTCGATTACTCCATCCTATGAGGGCCAGAATCGGGAGGCGAACAAGCTTTTGGATTCTTTACGTTTTGTAGGCTTCACCGTACTGTTCTTGATTTTCGTGACCATTGCATTTACCTTCCGAAGCTTTAGCCAGCCCTTGCTGTTGCTTTTGTTGGTTCCTTTCAGTCTTACGGCGGTCGCGTGGGGCCACTGGATTCATGGTTTTCCTATAAATATTCTTTCGATGTTGGGTATTATCGCCTTAATCGGGATTATGGTAAATGATGGTTTGGTGCTTATTGGCAAGTTCAATATCAATCTACGGAACGGAATGAGCTTCAATGACGCTATTTATGAAGCAGGACGTTCAAGATTTAGGGCGATATTCCTAACTTCTGTTACTACCATCGCTGGTTTGGCACCTCTTCTTTTGGAAAAAAGCCGTCAAGCGCAATTCTTGAAACCCATGGCGATTTCCATAGCTTATGGAATAGGTTTTGCCACCATTTTAACGTTGGTTATGCTTCCATTGTTCCTTTCCTTTGGAAACTTTGTGAAGGTATCTGCAAAGAGAATCTGGACTGGGGAAAAGATTACCCAGGAGGAAGTGGAGCGAGCCATAAAAGAGCAGAAGGAAGAAGAACATATGAAGGAAGAAGTATCATATTCACTAAACGGGAATCATGTCCGAAAGGATGCCAAAGAAGATTCCGAAAAAGTTTTAGAGGAAACATTGTAATGAAAAGTACCTTTTTCACACTACCCCTTTTTTTATTGATAATAATTACCTCAGGGAAAGCACAGGAACCCATGTTGTCAAAGGAAGAGGCCATTGAATTGGTCCTGGAAAACAACTTGGGCATAAAAGTGGCACAGAATACGCAGAGAATCGATGAAAACAACGCGAGCATATTGAACTCAGGGTATTTGCCGACAGTTACCGGTATAGCCGGAGGAAATATTGACCGACAAAACACAGAAGGTCAGTTGGCCAGTGGTGACTCCCGAAGGGCAAATGGGGCCGAAACCCGTCGTTACAATGCTTCTGTGAGCGTGAATTATACCCTTTTCGACGGTCTGGGGCGTTATTACAATTACAAAAGCTTTAAAGAGCGATCACAACAATCAGAGCTTGAGGTCCGTCAGACCATTGAAACTACCATATTGCAATTGTTCACTGTGTATTATGAAGCAGCAAGACTTACAGAAAATACAAGGAACTTGGAGCAAGCCCTTGAAATTTCAAAAGACCGTCTAAAACGAGCCGAATATCAGTTCGAATATGGACAAAATACAGGGCTGGATGTATTGAATGCCGAGGTCGACATCAATACCGATAGCATCAATCTGTTGAATTCAAGACAACAGCTTCGTAATACGATGCGGGATTTAAATCTCATTTTGAACCGCGAACTATCTGAGGTTTTCGTTGCCGATACCACCGTGCGTTTTGTATCTGGTCTCCAAATGGAAAACATGCAAGGTGAGGCCAAGGAGAATAATGTACGGTTAAAGATTGCTGAAAAGGGCATGGATATCAATAGATTGAACATTAAAGCGGCGAGAAGTGCTTTTTTACCTACCATTGGTTTAACCGGAACTTACGGTTGGAACGAATCTACCAATAATAACCCGTTAGCATTCTTGATTCAGAATACTGCATCTGGACTGACCGGATCGGTGAACCTTACTTGGAATCTCTTTGATGGTGGAACCGCCATTACCGGCGTAAAAAACGTAAAGATTGGTTACGAAAACCAAGAAATATTGATGGAACAGGTGGAACAAGAGGTGGAGCGGGATATCAGAAACGCTTGGGATAGCTACACCAATGCGCTTTACGTTCTTGAAGTGCAGGAGAAAAACCTTCAGACCAATCAAAACAACTTCAATAGAACCGATGAGCGGTACAAATTGGGGCAAGTAACGTCGATTGAATTCAGACAGGCCCAATTGAACCTCTTGAATGCAGAATTGGCTCAAAGTCAGGCAAAATACAATGCGAAGTTGGCCGAATTGCAAATGCTTCAAATCAGCGGCCAATTATTGAATGTTGATTTTTGATTGAAATTCAGAATTCATTATTTCAAGTCTGTCATGCCGAACAGACCGAAGCATGGCTAACTGAAATACTTGCTATTTAAAAGATGTATGAACATTTTTTTCAGTGCCCGTATTGTTGGGAGGAGATATCCTTTCTTTTGGATACATCGGTAAATCAACAAACCTATGTGGAGGACTGTGAGGTCTGCTGCAATCCCATAGAAGTGACTTCCAGGTTTCAAAACCAAGATTTAATCGCTTTTGAAGTGCGGGAATTGGGGCAATAATTTGCTTACCTTTAAAGAGGTCCTTTTACCGCTCCCATGAAGCTAACCAACCTTATTCCTGCCAAGATTTTTCCCATTCTTTTGGTCAATTTCATAGGAATTTTAGGTTACAGTATCGTGGTTCCCATTCTCATTTTTATTGTAACGGATATGGGTGGGAATGGTTTTATTTATGGAATTCTGGGAGCGATGTACCCTTTTTTCCAATTCATAGGGGCACCACTTTTGGGGAGGCTTTCTGATAAAATAGGGAGAAAAAAAGTGTTGGTTGTGAGCCAATTGGGAACTTTTGTGGCCTGGATGCTGTTTTTGTTGGCCTTTATGCTACCCAAAACCACACTCTGGTCCCAAGATTCTTCTATTACAGGTAGCTACGTGATGACGCTTCCGCTGATTATTATTTTCCTGGCCCGTATTTTCGATGGTTTTACTGGAGGTAATATTTCGGTGGCAAATGCCTATCTGTCCGATATTTCAACGGATGACGACCGAAATGCCAATTTCGGCAAAATGGGGGCATCCACCAGCTTGGGATTTGTTTTGGGCCCGGCATTCGCTGGGGTTTTGGCTTCAACCCAAATGGGTGAAATACTCCCTTTGATTTTGGCCGCAGTTATTTCGTTGGTGGCCATTTTCGTTATCAATACCAAACTGGTTGAAAGTGTACCCTGTATTGTGAATACGGGTACCGTTCGCCTACGTTCGCTCCGACGTTTTTTTCAAGTGGAGCATAAAAACTGTTTTCAGGAAGGAGAGTTGTTGGCTGATGCGCCTAAAGCCAATTTTCGGAATGTTCTGAAGGAATCGGGAATTCCACTTCTGTATCTAGTTTATTTTTTAACCTTTTTGGGATTCAGTCTTTTTTATGCCGGCCTGCCCATTTATGCGAGTACGATTTTGGATTGGTCATCATCTGAGCTTGGCATTTTTCTGGCGTATTCCAGCTTAATAATGATTATCGTTCAGGGGCCTGTTTTGACCAAATTGGATGGTAAGGTACCCAACGAAAGGCTAATACTTATTGGTTCTTTGGTGTTGGCATCCTCATTCTTTTTATTATCCTACCAAAATGTAGTCATCATTTACGTGGCCAACACGCTTTTATCCATTGGAAACGGTTTGATGTGGCCAAGTTTCATGGCTTTACTTTCAAGAACAGGTAACCCAAAAATGCAAGGAGCTATCCAAGGATATGGCAATAGTATGGGAAGTATCGCAAGCATGTTCGGTCTTATCTTGGGTGGAATTTTGTTCGAGTTTCTGGCAACCGTGGTTTTCATCATCGGTGCGGTAATTTTCTTGACCATAACCCTTTTGATGGCCATCAATTTTTTGAAAACAAGAAAATCCCTGGAACTCGCCACCTAAACTTTCGTTTTGCATTTGTGAAACATTACCAGAAACAAAATCGGTTATAGTTCGTCTATACTTCACAACTTAAAACGTAATTAAGGCAATGACCGCAAAACAAACTGCTCGCCTAGCGGGCTTTATTTTCCTGACCTTGATAATCACTGGTGTTTTTGCCGAATTCTTTGTACGGCAGAAGATTTTTGTATTCAACGATATTGAAGCGACAGCCAAGAATATCATTGATAACGAAGGATTGTTCCGATTGGGATTCGTGGCCGATTTAGTAATGTCCACTGCGTTTTTCTTTTATGCCTTCGTTCTTTACATTCTCTTCAAAAAGGTTCATAAGAATGGGGCATTACTTCTGTTTTTGTGCATTGCTATTTCAGTGGCCATGTATTGCCAGAATATGCTTTATCAGTTTTCTGCCCTAGAGTTATTGAAAAATACATCTTATGCCAATGCTTTTGCTACAGACCAGCTACAAATGTTCTCATCCTTTTTCTTAAACATGCACGGCAGGGGATATATGGTGAACCAGATTTTCTACGGAATGTATCTGTTCCCGTTGGGGTATATGATTTTTAGGTCGGGTGTTGCTCCCAAGTGGTTAGGGATTATCCTTATGCTGGGAAGTCTGGCAGATTTCATCGACTTTATGGTCTATTTTCTATTTCCCTATAACTCTTCGGTCATTTTAGAAAACATAACCCTTCCGGCAGACTTAGGAGAAATGCTATTTTGCCTGTGGTTACTCATCTGGGGAGTTCGAGAAGCAAATTTAAAATTGATAAATGCTAAGGCCTAGAGAAGGGGAATTCCATTGAAATTTCAACCATATTCTTTGAAGTTTCCTTTTCAATAATGATATCCCAATCCGATATATTGATAGTACCAGTAAGCCTCAGGTTGTCATTATGAAATTTGGCCTTAAAGGTCGAGGATTTGGAAACACCCTTGATTTTGAGGTTTCCTGTAATGGAATATCCTTCATTTTCTTTTTTGATTTCAGTACTTTCAAAGTAGATACGGTCTTGTTTGTTTCTATTGAAAAACTTTTTACTCATCAAATGCCAATCCCGTAAAAAATTCCCTGTTTTTAGAGATTCCAACGACACGGACCCCTTGAGCACCGAATTTGTAAAATCGTCGGAATCGATACTGGATTCTGAACGGATATCCCCTATGGTTCCATCCACGTCTTTTTCTTTAAATACAAAGGAAATTGAAGAACTTTCCGTGTCAATGGACTGCTTTTGAACAGCAGAAATTAACGTTAGGGTAAAAATTACGCTCAAAAAGAATTTGGCTAGGGACATGCTTTTTCTTTAGGACTATTCATCAAATAAAATCTAGGGCTAAAGATAACTATTTATAGGGGTGGTGCCGGGTCGGAATTCTAATTATCTTAGGTTATTGATGGCTAGGTCAACGGTTTTTTTATAAATCCTTCCTACAGGTAGCTCCCGGCCTAATACGATTATCTTGTTCTTGTTAAAGGACTCTATTTTAGAGCAAGAGACCACAAAAGATTTATGGATTCTAAGAAATTTGGTACTCGATATTTTCGATAGGGTTTCTTTTAAAGAACATTTTGAGGAAATCGTGCGTTCTTTTAAATGAATTTTTACATAATTGCCTTGAGCTTCAATAAAATAAATAGCATCCTCATCCACAGGAACTTTTTTTCTGTTCTCCTGAAAGTAGACCACTGGTTTTTGAACTGCCCACGAAGAACTATCCTGTAATTTGTTTACCGCTCTAAAAAAGCGTCCAAATTCTATCGGTTTCACCAAATAATCTACTACGTTTAAATCATATCCCTCCAATGCATATTGTGGATAAGCCGATGTTACAATCACTCTGGGCGGATTGTAAAGCCCTTTAATAAAATCGAAGCCCTTGATTCCGGGCAAGTGAAGGTCTAGAAAGAGCAGTTGAATATCCATCTTCTTGAGAACAAGGGAAGCTTCAATTGCCGTCACACTCACTCCAGTCAACTCTAAAAAAGGAATTTTGGCAATATAGTCCTCAAGCAATTCTGCGGCCAATGGCTCATCTTCCACAATATGGCATTTGACTTTTTTCACGGGCCTATTTGAATTTTCAGGATAACATTGTGGATTCCTGCGCTTGATTCTATTTCCAGACTATGATTCGGATATTCCAGTTCTAACTGTCTTTTTAAATTTTTCAACCCAATGCCGGTACTTTTATATGACGTCTTTTCGTCAAAGGTATTTTCCACTTGAAAAGTAAGCAGACCGTCTTCTAGGGCTAAACATATATCGATACTGCTATCCTTAGTGCTTTCACTTGCCCCATGCTTAAATGCATTTTCTACCAAGGCATGCAATAACATAGGGGTTATCTCACCACTTACATCTCCCTCTATTTTGAAGTTCAGCTTCAGTCTTTTGCCATACCGTAGCCTTTCCAATTCAATATAATCTTGTATTAAGTCAATCTCCTTGGTAAGTGGTACTTTCTCTAAAGTCGCATCGTAAAGTACGTATTTCATCAGCTTTGAAAGCTTCATGATGGCCTCTGATGTGGAGTCAGACTTTTTTCGTGCCAGTACGTATAGGTTATTCAGCGTGTTCAATAAAAAGTGCGGGTTGGTTTGCTGACGTAGCATTCGTAGTTCGGCAACGGTTTTTTCATTTTCCAGTGCCTTTTCACGCTCTTTCGAAAGTTTGTTTCGATGCAATGTGATAATTGCGGTACCAATTCCTGCCACGAAAAGGATATCAATCAACTCCGAAGAGAATCGATTCAGGGCAAAAAAAGTTGAGGTCTCTGATAAAGCCTCCTTGTAGGCCAAAGGTAGTGCAACGTAAAGGGTCAAAACACGATACAGCAGGGAGGTGATGACCAAGGCTCCAAAAAACTTTGCTGTTTTAAGAAGGATGCTCGATTTGCTGGGCAAAAGACGATATACCATCCAATACGTGAATAATACTTTTGGAAGAAGAATACTGGTCTGCGCAATGAAAGCGGTTTGTAACGCTTCCTGAAAGGTGAGACTTTCGTATTTTGGATAGATCCAAACCAATTCGTGGTACACTTTAAACAAAAGATAAACCGACCAAAAAATAAAATGCCAGCTGCGATATGATAGAGAAAAGCGTCCCATGTAAGGGGTAAAACTAAAAAAAGATACTCTAAGACAATTTTTAGGGGATAAATGACGGGATTGGGGAGGTAAACATCATGTCTGGCACTTCGGTAGACTGTGTGTCCACCAAAAATCGTTGTTTGTCACTCGATTTCTAAAATTTGAATAGGATTTGGTTACTTGACAAAAAATCACAATCCATTGAAAAAACAGAAAACATTTCTTTTTGTCTTCATCGCCTTATGGTCAAGGGCGATTTTTGGGCAAGCCGACCTGCAACAGATTTATACAGAAAGCAAAGAAGCTTATGATGCCGGCGATTATAAAACTTTCTTGGACAAGACCCTCCAGGCCAATACCATTCGTCCCAACCATCCTACACTGTTATACAATCTGGCAGCAGCATATGCCTTAAATAAAAAAAATGACAAATCTGTGGAAGCGCTTCGAAAAGCGGTTTGGATGAATGCAGGGTTACCTTTTCAAGAGGATAAGGATTTTGAAGAACTTAAAGATGATATTTTACATAAGGATTTGATAAAGGAGGTTGAGGACCTAAACAGTGTTTTACGAACAGGGGATGTAGCATTTGAAGTAAATGATAAGTTGTTACATCCGGAAGGTGTGGCTTATAGCGAGAAAACAGGTAAATTCTACATAGGTAGTGTGCATAAAAGAAAAATCCTGGAATTCAGTGAGGAAAAGGGAGTTGGTGAGTTTGCTTCAGGGGATAGTCTTAATGCCATTATGGGGTTACAGGTCGATGATAAAAACAACAAGCTTTGGGTATGTTCGACCCCAATCCCGGAGATGATGGGAAATCATGAAGGGAAAACTGCCAAGGTACTTGGGTTTGACCTCGAATCGGGTACATTATTGGAATCGTATTCGGCACCACATGACAATGCGTGGTTGGGTGATTTAACAGTATCGAGGGAAGGTGCTGTTTACGTTTCCAATAGCAACCCAGAGCAACCTATGGTCTATACCGTTGAAAAAGACAAGGAGCAACTTGAGGTACTTTTTAAAGCGCCCCAATTGATTTCATTGCAAGGCCTTACCCTCAACGCTGGTGAAACTACCCTATTTATTGCCGATTATCGTGAAGGTATTTTTGCGTATGATTTCGAAAAGGACAAGCTTTCGGAAATAAAATACAACCTGCAAAATCCGCTGAAGGGCATCGACGGACTTTACTATCACCAAGGGAACTTGATTGCTGTTCATAATGGTTTAAGGCCTTTTAGAATCGTAAAGTATCAACTTACTGAATCGGAGGAAGAAATCAGTTCATTTGAGTTTCTGGAAAAGGCTTTGCCCGAGATGAATGAACCCACTTTGGGTGTAATGGTGGGGAATCATTTATATTATATCGCCAATAGTCCTTGGGGGGCTTATTATGAAGAAAAAGAACTGAAACCTTCAGAAACCACAAATCCGATCATCAGAAGGGTTGATGTGTCTAAAGACTAAAGAACAGAATTTATGAACGTTTCACGTTTTTCTATCGGAAATAATTTAGCGCAATATTTTTCTCTGTTACTCATGGTTCTGGTTTTTTGGAGCTCAAATGCACAATCCATTGATTACTCTGAAAAAGAAATGACCATTGATTCCAAGGTGCTCGATGAGCCAAGGAAAATTAAAATGTATTTCCCAAATGACCATGACAGTCCCAAAATGGCGATTTATGTGCTTGATGGGAATTGGAACTATGAATTGGTAAAAGGTGTAGCCGCCCATTGGGTCAAATGGGGATTAAGCTCAGATATTGTTGTAATTGGAATTGACAATATGGGTTTCAGAACGCGGGATTTTACCCCTACGAGTGATGAAGAGAGATATCCGGGAAGTGGTGGTGCATCCATATTCCTAGACTTCATAAAAACTGAACTTAAATCCTTAATAAAAGAGGAGTTCAGTGATTTAAAGAGTGAACTGCTTTTTGGACATAGTTTTGGCGGGCTTTTTAGCTTGTATGTCTTAAAGGAAGATCCTACCTTATTTAATGGGTATATCGCGGTCAGTCCTTCTCTATGGTGGAAAGACAGATTCATGTTTGATACGTACAATTTTGAGCAGGATAACGAAAAACCTTTTGTATACACTACCGCAGGCACCAACGATAGAGGAAACACCAAGGTCAATGAAGAATATGTCGCATGGTTGAGGTCTGAAGGATATGCAGAACGATTGGAGCTTCATTCGGATACGTTCCAGGGAGAGAATCATTTCTCAAATGTTTCCATATCCCTACATCATGCCTTTAAAAAGCTATTTGCCAGAGACCAGTGGTCCACAGCTTTAATTTCAGTATATGAAAATGAAGGTCTTGATTCGCTCAAAACTGAAACAGAGGCATTCAAAAGTGAATATGGAATCAGATTCTCCTTTCCTACAGATGCAATTTTGACAAAATCACTGCAACTGAATGACGGTCAATCCCACGACAAGGCCATAGAACTCCTCAAATGGGCTCAATCAGAAGCAAGAGAGGAATATCGGCCTTCTTATTATTTGGGTCATATCTATGAAAACCAGAAAGATACGGTCAATGCTATCCATTTTTATCAAAGTGCGCTTCATATTGGAGGAATGCCCAAAAGGATGCAAACCGTGATTACTCGGCAATTGCAAAAACTGAATGCACCATCGCAAATGTTGATTCCCTTTACTACAGATGAAGTGGAAACATCCATAGCCTTCACTCCTGATGAGAATATCGCTTTTGTATCACGTCATAAGGGAAAGTGGGGGCAGAGAACCAACCCTCCTTCGACCATTTATGAGTATCAGAAAATCGACAATGGCTGGAAATTTATTGGCCCCGCTTTCATGAGCAATTTTGATGATGGGAACAGTGACTCTGATGTGTTCGTCTCTTATGATGGGAACGAGCTTTTCTTTGTGTCCGATAGGCCCTATGAAGGGAAGGATGACCGAGATGGAGATATATGGAAATCCACTCGGGTGGGTGGGGAATGGACGAATCCAAAGCCCGTCGCAGGGGTCAATTCCAAAGGATATGAAGCTAGTCCGGTAACGGACAAAAATGGTAACCTGTACTTCAGTTCCATGAGAGAGGGAGGAAAAGGACTAGGGGATATTTATTTGGCCAAACGAAGAAAGGATGGGTCTTATGACAAACCAGAACCGATACAAGGAGATGTAAATGCTGAGTCAGGAGAGTGGAACATAGTGGTTGGACCGGAAGCTGATTGGATGGTTTTTGAATCATCAGGAAGGAGTGAGGGAATGTCACCATATGGAGATTTTTATCTATCTAAAAAAATGAATGGCAGATGGACCAAACCGTTGCATCTTAAGGAATTAAATAGTACGGGTTCGGAGTTAAATCCCCGTTTTTTAATTGAATCGGGTAGATTGGTTTTCATCAGCAGCAAAACCCTGAAAAGCACAAATGCTAATGTTTATGAGGTCAAAAAAGATTTTTGGAATAAATATGTTCAAACGAATGAGTAAGAGCCAAAGTTTTGTCAGTAGTTTTCAAATCTCCTTACTTAGGTCTATAGGTTTGGCGATGATTGGGCTGTTTCTGAGCTGTAACCAAGAGGAATCTGTCGATTTTGCAAAGATGGAGGAAGAGATAACTTTTCTTCATAACCAGCAAAGAACTGTACATTTTCAAAAAGATTCCGTTGCGTTTGTCAACCAGTTATCACCAAAGTTTATCTCCGTGAATCGAGGGGAAATCTCACAACCCAAATTCGAAGAAACGTTGAGTCGGTACCACAATTACTTTTCCAATGTAGAATTTCTAAGATGGGATGATGTGCAAAAACCCATAATCCGGTTTTCAGATGATGGATCATTGGCCTATACCATTGTTGATAAGGTAGTAGAGGTATATTTTAACAATGAGAAGGGTGAAAGGGTCACTGGCAAGACTCATTTTGCCTGGACATCAATCTATAGGAAAACCGAAGAAGGTTGGAAAATTGAATGCGTTACTTCTACGAACAAACCCATTGAAAATGGGCAGTAATCCTGAATCCGTTTTGAAGTAACTTTAGTTTTGACAAAACCAACAATTTTTTAAATCCAAATAACTATGAGAATCACGTTATTAATTTTTGTCTCTTTCATATCCGTTTTCTGCTACTCCCAAGAAAATAGTAAGATTTCAACAATCGATTTTGTTGAAGTTTTGAACGAAAACAAGAATGAAGCTTTGTATTATTATCAGCAGAACTGGAAGATTTTAAGAGATGTGGCTAAAGAACAAGGTTACATAGACTCATACCAGTTGTTGGAAACCAATTCTGATAATAAAGGAACCCAACAGTTTGATTTTATTCTTATTACAACCTACACGAATATAGAGCAATATGAGAGGCGGGAAGAGCGCTTTCAAAAAATCATCGAAGCGCATGGAGCTTTAAGGCTTTTGAACGATAAAAAGCCCAAAGAATTTCGAAGGACCGTAATGAACGAAGGTAAGGTCAAGCATTGGTATTAAAAAAAAATCCATTTTGCTTACTAAACCTATCGAAGCTTTATATCCTAATTGGAATAAATAAAAACAGACTACTTGGGATAGGATTTCAACTTGATTTCGGATTGTCTTTTCTTGATTTCCTTGATTCTGGTTCTGGTGGAATTTAATTCGGTCAAATCTAGAAGTCTGACAATGTACTTTTCGTTTTCCCAGAATGAATAATCTTTGAGATAGTTCAAATTAATAAGTGTTGACCGGTTTATCCTTATAAAATCATCATCCAACAACTGCTCCATACTAGAGATATTCTGATTGATTTGATATTCCTCTGAAGTGTTCAATACTACAACATACTTTGAGGTTCTTTTTTTTATATGGGATATCATATTACTATGCACGACCGTATTTCCAAATTCAGTTTTAACTTTTAAATCAATGATTTTAAAAAAATTATCTCCAAGTGACATATTCTGAATGGAATTAAAGAAAACCATTATCAAAACAAATAAAGTGGTCAAGCATATCGGGATGAGATATGAGAAATAGATATCCTTATTAAGAAAAAAGTAGTTTTCAAGATAATCGGACTGCCTACCTAGTAAAAAACTATGGTAAATAAACCTAATCGAGGTTGTAATTGGGGCAATAACAACATAGGTCAGTAAGCAAAAGGGGACGAGCTTCAATATGAATAGCGACATAGCCCTAAACGACAACTGAACTTTGCGCATTCCCATCCATTTGGCATAAAAGTTAAGACCGACTATGATAAGCGATGTGGAAATAAGTTCAATTAAGAACTGATCGATTAGTACAAATTGCAACAGATTGGTCCATGAAAAATTGCCTTCTTGCATCCACTCTTTGTTCGACGGATGAAGATAAGACGCTCCCAAAACCATGATTATCATAGTGGCAGTTACCAAAAGAATCGTCCTAAACTTCAATGCGGACCTATATTCCAATGTGTAATTCTTCATCAATAAAAGTATTCAGTTTTATTTCTACGTTTCACGGCATAAACTATAGGTTTCAGCCAATAGGCTTTCTTAATGTGAACTGTCCCCAATAATTTCGAGTTATTAAACGCAATCGAAAACCAATTGTAAAACTAAGAACCTTAATTAATTTTTAAAATGACCCGTCAGTATATTGCTTTGATAACGGCCTATTTCGTTATAGTACTCCTATGGTTTGTTTTGGCTAGATTTCTCGGTAAACGTCTGTGGTCAAAAAATGACGTATTTGAACCCCGAAGACCCTATTTAGAGTTGATTTTTGCGTTATTGGCGGTTTTTTGTATTCTAGGAATGGGTCAACTTTATTTAAACGGTTTACTCATTCCAAATACAACAAAAAACATTTTTATTGATGCGGTAAACCAGTTCTTAATATTCATTCCTACGCTTGCCTTACCTATGATAAGAAAACAATCCATTGAAACACTCTGGATTCGAAAAACGGATATTCCTCAACGTTTTGGCATCGGATTGGGACTAGCCTTAGTCGCCCTTTTTGTAACTTGGATTGTTCAGGGTTCCACAAAGCCTTTTATGGACCTTCTTTCCCACGTTTTTCATGTTAAAAACAGCTCTCATTTTGTGCAAGTATTTATGGAAGATATTACCATCGCTATGATCTTTGTAAGATTATCAAGATGGTTGGGAAACTCAGCGTCCATTATTATCGTAGCATCACTTTTCGCCGCTGGTCATATTCCCAGTATGCTTGCTGGAGGAGCCTTATTTTATGAACTTGGCAGTTTATTGTTGGACACCCTTATCGGCATTGGAGTATTGGTCGCTTTAAGCAGGTCAAGGGATATTTGGTGGTTTTTTCCTGTACATTTTGCGTTGGACATGACCCAATATTTCAGCTATGTTTAATGCTAAAACTGGGAACTATCATAACTCTAGAACAATTTTATTTGGACATTGCCTTACTAGGGGAAAGAGCTTCAGAAAAAAAGAGAATTACCTCCAAAAGAAAAGCTCCTTGAAATTTCAAGGAGCTTCTTTGTAGCGGGGACTGGACTCGAACCAGCGACCTTCGGGTTATGAGCCCGACGAGCTACCTACTGCTCTACCCCGCGATATCGGACGGCAAATATACAACTCTTTTAAACATATTTCCAAATTAGTGAGACC
>NZ_JANQIH010000251.1 GCF_028282265.1 Allomuricauda sp. | reverse complement strand
GGTTTCGGGGCATCCATCACCATCGGCATCTATCGGAATAGCATTTTTTGTAATTGTTATCGCAGCTTCTGCTGGACAAGCTCCAACCACAGAAGTAATCGTTTCGTCGTTTTCATCAAAGGAGTTATTATCAGAGTCGTCGGCAATATCATCCGTAGTTCCTTGTTCGAAGGCAATAACATTCGCTTGATTTCTGACCTCGGTTTCTGCGATATCTCCTGTCGTGATGGGATAGTAGGCTTGGTATACCCAAGTTTCACCAGGTGACAATACTTCATCCCCGTTAATGTCCAATCCAGGTAATGGGCCTTGAATGGGACTGGATCCCATCAATAAATCATCAGTGAGCACCACTTGTTCTAGGGGGATGGCACCGGTATTCTCTACTGTGAAGATGTATGATATGTTTTCGACACAACCATCGTTGTCCAAATCTTCCAGGGCATCCGCAACCTTAATGAGTCCGATTTCGGCTTCCGCAAAACATACAGTCTCTGTGAATGTGGTCACAGTCTCCCTGTCTTCATCATTGTTCGAAAAATCAGAGAAATCTGAAACTGTATTGCCAAAGAATGTATCAACCGCCTCAACTTCTGCCCGATTTCGGACAAAACCATCTATCGTATTTTGTTCAGTAATGGGGTAAAGTGCCTCAAAGGACCATATTTCCCCAATAGAGAGCATATTGTCATTGCCGGTATCGTTAGTTGGACCAGTAATCGGCGTATTTATATTGGCATCGGTTATCACTATCTGTTGAAGATCTATTGCGCCGGTGTTTTCTACCGTAAATTCATAGCGAATGGTCTCCGGACATCCGTCACTGTTAAGGTCTAACAGGTTACCAGCTGGCACCGTTTTAATAAGACCAACCCTTGCTTCAGCCACACATATGCCACTACCCACGGTACTTGCTGTGGTAGGTCTGTCCTCATCGAAAGAGCTATGGTCAGAGGCATCTGTATAAACATCATCTGTTCCCACTTGTTCTGCCCTTACGGTTGCTTGGTTGAGTACATCTCCTCCCAAATCAGATAGTGTTATGGGATAAAATGCTTCGTAAATCCATGTTTCGCCAACAGAAAGCTCATCATCATTGTTAGCATCACCCTGTATGGGACCATCAATATCTCCATTTAACATGGGGTCATTGAGCACCACTGAATCCAAATCCACACCTCCAGTATTGGCCACTGTGAATCGATAATGAATACTTTCCAGACAACCGTCCCCATCTAAATCTACCAGAAAATCTGAGGAACCAGGTCCTTTTAGTAGTCCTATGCCTGGAGGAGCACAATAGTTCTCCATCTGCTCAACCGTATCATCATTTTGATCAAAGTTGTCATTATCGGAATAATCAAAGAGCATGATTTGGGTTCCGGATACTATACCCGTTACCAAAGCCCGATTTACAACCGTACCACTAATTAAGTCAGTAGGTGTAATGGCATACTGTGCTTGATATATCCAAGTTTCATCTGGTTCCAAGAACTGATTGCCATCACCACTATCAATCCGGTTGGTTATTTCACCTCCCAAAAGTTCATCGGTGAGTTCGATTTCTTCAATATTTACATTGGCAACATTTTGAAGGGTAAAGGTGTATTCAATAGTTTCTGGGCAACCATCGTTGTCCAAATCCAATGGACTGGCTTCTTTCAAAAGGCCCATTCGCGCAAAGGCTCCGGTACAGACTTCGTCATAGGGGCTATCGGTAGGTTCATCCTCCAAAAAGCTGTCATCATCAGATAAATCGGAAACAATTACCCCTTGCAGTGTCTCTGCTAATACCTCTGCTTGGTTATCAAAACTTCCAGATTGTTGTAAATCTGCTGAAAACAAAGCTTGATATTCCCATATTTCTCCAGGACTTAAGATACCATCATCTCCCACATCGCTTGTTGGGGTAGGGCCTGGGATTTCTCCTCCCAAGAAAGGATCGTCCAAGATTATGTTTTGTAGGTTTAGAGTACCCATGTTTCTAACCTGAAACGTAAAAAGAAAGTTTTCAAAGCATGCGGGATTGTTCCCGTCCAAATCGGTAGGGGTGCTCAATTTTATAAGTCCAATGCCACTGTTTTGACAAGCCAATAAGCTTACGATGGTAGGGCCATCCTCAGAGGCATCCGAAGGGTGGGAAATATCAGTGACCTGGATGCCCTGTCCTTGCACGTCGGCCACTACATTTGCAGGTTGTGTTCCAAAAGAGCCATTTTCAATATCATCTTGTGTGGTGGCATAGTTATAGTTAAAAGTCCAGGTCTCCCCGGGTTGAAGGACACCTATGTCATCTACATCACCAGAAAAATCTGAAGCATTAGGACCCGCAATAATTCCACCTAAATCAGTATCGGTAATAACAACATTTACAAGAGCCTCTGAGTTTGTACTTTCATTGGTTATAGTATATGTAAATGAAATCCCGCCACAGTCAGAGCCATTGATAGCGGGAGCGGATTTCAAAATCGTGATGCGAGGAGCATAAATCCCAGAAAACACAATATCGAATTGTTTTTGATGAAATTGTTTGGATTGGTTATGAGATAATACGGATGGCAGCTTTGGTGAAAGTTTAACTTCCTTTTTCGAAAAATCAATGAGTAGGAAGCCAATGAAAATTAAAAGTGCAGCAGCTAATACCTGAATTAATATTGATTTAGAGCGCATTGCGGTAAGACGTTAGTTTGGGACCATAGCGTTTTCTTTTTGTGAATTTTTTTATTTGGAATAAATCTGTTCGGAGCACATACCAAATAGCCAAAGCCAACAATTTCAAAAATCGCTACATCATCTATAAGTAAACTTATGTCTTATAGTTTATCCAAAAGCGGGTGAGTTTATGGAATAGGTATGCAGTTTGACGGAAGTGCTATTTAAACTGACGGAGAATTCTTAGGTGATCATTGAGATTGCTGTCCCGTTTTACAATTCTTACAAATTGATGAGACAAAGATTGAGGGATGGCCTTTTTGCTCAGGAAAGTTGAGCTTTGTAATAAAATCCAAATACCATGTATTTCTAAAGAAAGACTCCAAAATTAAATGACCGTAAATCTATTTAGAAGTTACCTCACTGCATCAAACCTTGTCTTTGAGATAGTTCGCTGTAATCGATTCTTTATTTTGCGCCAATTCCTCTGGAGTTCCCTCGGCGACCAAGTGTCCACCATTTTCTCCGCCTTCGGGACCAAGGTCTATGATGTAATCGGCGCATTTTATAAGCTCAATATTGTGTTCGATAACGATTACCGAATGCCCCTTTGCGATTAGTTCATCAAAGGACTTCAACAATTTTTTGATATCGTGAAAATGCAAACCTGTGGTTGGCTCATCAAAAATAAAGAGTGCTTTTTCCTTAGTTTCTCCCTTGACTAAAAATGAAGCCAACTTTATACGTTGTGCTTCACCGCCGGATAGGGTAGAAGAGGACTGTCCCAAAGTCACGTACCCCAAGCCTACATCTTGAAGCGGCTTTAACTTGGTAACAATTTTTTGTTGCTTATGGGTTTTAAAATGATCAATGGCATCATCAATGGTCATGTTTAGAATATCATCAATATTCTTACCTTCAAACTGAACTTCTAGGATTTCCTTTTTGAAGCGTTTGCCATTGCACACATCACATACCAAATGTACATCGGCCATAAACTGCATTTCAACAGTAATCACTCCCTCACCCTTGCACTTCTCACAGCGACCACCATCTACATTAAATGAGAAATGCTTTGCCTGATAACCTCTTATTTTACTCAATTTCTGTGAAGCAAAAAGACTTCTGATATCGTCATATGCCTTTATATAGGTAACTGGGTTCGAACGGGAAGAACGACCAATAGGGTTTTGGTCTACAAATTCGACATGCTTGATATGGGCATACTTGCCTTCGAGTTTAGTGAACTGTCCAGCCTTTTCACCATATCCGCCTATCTCTTTTAGGATAGAAGGATAAAGGATACGTTTGACCAAGGTGCTTTTACCGCTTCCTGAAACCCCAGTAACTACGGTTAACATATTTAGGGGAAAGGTGACATCGATGTTTTTTAGATTATTTTCACGGGCACCCTTTATTTGAATATAGTTTTTGGAGTTTCTTCTTTCCGAAGGTATTTCTATGGATTTGGTACCATTTAAATATTCAGCAGTCAAAGATTCCGACATTAAAATACTTTCGAAACTTCCATGGGCGACCACTTGTCCTCCCAAGGTACCGGCTTCAGGGCCAATATCTATGATTTCATCTGCAGCCCGCATGATATCCTCATCGTGTTCCACGACAATCACGGTGTTTCCCAAATCCCGAAGGGATTTTAAAACCTCTATAAGGTTTTCAGTGTCTTTTGGATGAAGCCCTATACTGGGTTCGTCCAAAATATACATGGAGCCTACCAAACTACTACCCAGTGACGTTGCCAAATTGATCCGTTGACTTTCCCCACCGGATAGCGTATTCGATTTTCTATTTAAAGTGAGGTAGCTCAATCCAACTTTACTTAGAAAGTCAAGCCGGGTCGTAATTTCTTTAAGCAAACGTTGAGCAATCTTAGTGTCATGTTCAGATAGTTTCAATTCTTCAAAGAAGGGCACCAGTTTTTTGATCGGGAGTTCTATCAAATCCGAAATGGACTTACCTTGGATCTTAACATAATTGGCTTCTTTCCGTAATCTTTTACCTTTACAAATCGGACATTTGGTTTTTCCACGGTATCTCGAGAGCATAACCCGGTTCTGAATCTTATAGCTTTTCTCCTCAAGCAGTTCAAAGAACTTGTGAATACCTATAAAATGGTCATTACCATCCCAGACCAGTTGTTTCTGCTCTTCAGAAAGTTGAAACCAGGGTTTATGAATAGGAAAGTCAAACTTATAGGCTGAATTGACCAGTTGGTCGCGGTACCAACTCATGCTTTCCCCTCGCCAAGGGAATACAGCGTTTTCATAAACTGAAAGTGACGTATCGGGAATCACCAAATCTCCATCAATACCAATTATATCACCATAGCCTTCACATCGCGGGCAGGCCCCATAGGGATTATTGAAACTAAATAGATGGACGTTGGGCTCCAAGAACTTCAGGCCATCCAGCTCAAATTGGTTGCTGAACGTTTTAATCGAGTTGTCTTGAAGATTTTCAATAGCGCAAGTTCCCTTTCCTTCAAAAAAGGCATTGTCCACTGCATTTCCTAAGCGATTATAGAAATCTTCGTCCTCTTTTACCACAATACGGTCTACTACAAGGTCGAACTTTCTTCCTATATCTTTTGGGGCCTGATCAATACGAAGCACCTTTCCATCATATTTTATTCTAGCGTAACCTTGTTTGGAAAAAAGCTCAAGGGATTTGATGGGGTCCCTTTCTTCTTTAATATTAATAGGGGCCAATAGTAATAGTTTGGTTCCCTCAGACATCGGTTTTATGTAATTGATGACATCGGTGACCGTATTCTTTTTTACTTCATTTCCTGAAATAGGTGAAATGGTCTTTCCAATACGAGCGAACAAAAGCTTAAGATAGTCGTATACCTCCGTAGTCGTCCCTACGGTGGACCTCGGATTTGTTGAATTCACTTTTTGCTCAATAGCGATAGCAGGGGCAATACCTTTAATATAGTCTACTTTGGGTTTGTCCAATTTTCCTAAAAACTGTCTGGCATATGAGGATAGACTCTCTACATAGCGTCGTTGCCCCTCGGCATATAAGGTGTCAAAAGCCAGAGTTGACTTGCCCGAACCTGATAAGCCCGTGATTACGACCAGTTTATTTCTGGGAATGACCACATCGATATTCTTAAGGTTATGGAGTTTGGCACCTTTTATGATAATATTTTCCTTGGAATCGACGTTTTGGAGTGAGGCCATATGTTAAAATTAGGGGAGTAAAGATACAATACACCTCACTTAATACGTATATTGTTTCAGTTAACATCTAAAAATGCCCAAATCACAACATAGTTTTTTCGTGGGCAATCGATTTTTCTATCTTTGAGATGTAATTAAAAACCTGATAGGCCTATACAGCGATAATTACTTTTTTAAAATTAACTCATTAAGACTGCCGCCTTTTTGCGAAAAGGAGGCCACTAATTTTAACCAAAAAAGTAATTTGTATGGAACTACAGATTGACGACTCGATATTAGTAAAGAATTACATTGCCGGAGACGAAAAGGCACTTGAAGTCCTGATTAACAGGTACAACCAAAGAATTTCCAGTTTTATTTATTCTAAAGTTTTGGATAGGGATGTCGCCGAAGACATTTTCCAAGATACCTTTATCAAAGTAATCAAGACCTTGAAAAGAGGATCTTATAGTGAAGAAGGAAAATTTTTACCCTGGGTGATGCGTATTGCACACAATCTTATCATCGATCACTTTAGAAAGAATAAAAGAATGCCCAAGTTTGAGGGTAGTGATGATTTCAATATTTTCTCAGTAATCAAGGATGATAAGCTGAATGCCGAGAAACAAATCATCAAAGACCAAATCGATAGGGACCTTACTGACCTTATTGAGGAATTACCAGAGGACCAAAAAGAGGTTTTGGTAATGCGAATCTATAAGGATATGAGTTTCAAGGAAATATCAGAGAATACAGGGGTTAGCATCAACACCGCCTTGGGAAGAATGCGTTATGCATTAATTAACCTAAGAAAAATTGTAGATCGACATAATATCGTTTTAACGAATTAATCTGCATTCTGTCGAACCCTGCAATATTTCGATTTCAGCTGCGTTATCTAATTGTAACGTTAATGCTGAAGTATGGAAAATATTTACTCTGAAGAACAAAAAATTACCCAATCAGTAAAAGCGAGAAAAGAAACTATCGACTTTTTACTGAATTATTCGAAGTCAATCCAAGTAGTTGGAAACGAAAAGCACAAGTTCGAGCTTACCTTGAACTAAAATTTAAAGACGTTTTGAAAAAAAGAACCGCTAATTGCGGTTCTTTTTTTTGTGGTAATCATTGATAACCGCTTTTCTTCCAATGGTTTTGGTGATTAAATCCTTATCCAGGTCCCAGCCTCTCGCTTGTGAATACTCCCTTCCATACCATATGATTTGAAGATGCAATCGATTCCAGAGTTCTTTTGGAAACAATCGTTTGGCGTCCCTTTCGGTCTGTACCACATTTTTTCCGTTGCTAAAACCCCAACGATACATTAACCGATGAATATGCGTATCCACTGGAAAAGCTGGAATTCCGAATGCTTGGGAGACCACAACACTTGCCGTTTTATGGCCTACCGCCGGTAGTTCCTCCAAAAGTTCAATATCTTTTGGAACCTTTCCATCGTATTTTTCAATTAAAATCTGTGACAAGCCATAAATTCCTTTTGATTTCATTGGGGAAAGGCCTACGGGTTTTATGATTTCTCGAATTTCATCCACCGATAATTTTACCATATCGTACGGGTTGTCAGCCCTTGCAAAAAGCAATGGTGTAATTTGATTGACTCGGACATCAGTGCTTTGCGCCGATAATAACACAGCAATAAGCAGGGTATATGGATCCTTATGGTCGAGGGGAACTGGTATGGTTGGATAAAGTTCATCCAATTTTTCTATGACAAAATTTACTTTGTCTTGTTTGGTCATTTTGTTTAATTTTATAAAAAATAGGTTAAACAAATTTAAAAAGAGAGAACAAAATATGAATACATTAAAAGTAGGGGATAAAGTACCTGATTTTTCATCAAAAGACCAAGATGGCAATACTATCAATTTGAGCGACTACAAAGGAAAAAAATTGGTCGTTTTTTTCTACCCCCGTGCCAATACCCCTGGTTGTACCGCTGAGGCCTGTAACCTAAGGGATAACTATGAACTTTTACAAGAACAGGGTTTTGAACTTTTGGGAGTAAGTGAGGATTCACAAAAGAAGCAGGCCAACTTTAAGAACAAATATGAGTTTCAATTCCCCCTATTGGCTGATGAGGACCATACCGTAATAGAGACTTTTGGGGTCTGGGGACCTAAAAAGTTTATGGGAAAAGAATACGACGGTCTGCACAGGACCACTTTTGTATTGGATGAGGAAGGAATTATTGAAAGAGTGATTGACAAAGTGAAGACCAAGGACCACGCGGCACAGCTACTCAATTAAAACTAAAAAAGGCTCCTGATAGGAGCCTTTTTCTTTTGACGGTTATTCAGTTCTGGCTTTTTCCTTCGCTGGAACTTCTTTTCGAATAAAAAGATGTTTTTCTTTAATCATCTCGGCAATACCCTCGGGTAGCATTTCTTCCCATCCATCTTCACCTTCGGTCATTTTTTTCAGTACTTCCCTTGAGAATATATCCATGATATCTGGGTCATAGTCAATGATATCCATAACCTTTCCATTGTATTTAAAGAACTTGTACAATTCTTTCATACGTGGGTGGACCTTTACATTGTTACTGGTCATAATCTGTCCGGTGTCCTTATCCTTCATTGGGTACAGATAGACTTTTAAATCTTTGAAGAACAATTTCCCGAAGGCTTCCAAAATGCCACCGCTCAAGTGACGATAGTATTTCTCATCGAAAACGTCTACCAAGTTGTTGATTCCCATAGTGAGACCAATACGACTCTTGGTATAGTTGTTGAAATATTCCACCAATTTGTAATATTCTTGGAATTTGGAAATCAATACCATATGTCCAAGGGAGCTTAACAACTCGGCCCTATCCAAGAAGTCCTGCTCGTCAATTTCACCGGAAGCTTTTAGGTTCGAAAGTGTGATTTCAAAAACAACGATGGTATTTTCATATTCTACGGTCTGTTCCCTTATAAAAATATCATATGACTTTTGGAACATATCCATGTTGACCTTTGTAACAGGCCTAAAACTTCCGCGAAGGGCAAGAATATTCTTTTTGTACAAAACAGAGGCGGGGAGAAGGTTGTTTCCATCAGGTCCGAACATCACGGCATCTGTCATGTCGTTTCGTATCAACTGAAGGCTCATCAATCGGTTATCAACTCCCTCAAAGTTGGGTCCTGTAAAATTGACCATATCAATTTCAACGGTGTCCTTATCAATATGATCGTATAAGTATTTTAAGAGTTTCTTGGGGCGATCATGCTTAAAAAAGGCACCATAAATTAGATTTACACCAAGAATCCCCAAGGTTTCTTGCTGTAGCCTTGCTTCATTTTGTTTGAAACGGACATGAAGAATAATCTCGTCATATTCCTTTTGGCCAGGTGTCAACTGAAAACGGATACCGACCCATCCATGACCCTTGTACCGCTTTGAAAAATCAATCGTAGCCACGGTATTGGCATAGGTAAAGAACAGATAATTGGGATTGTTCTCCCGTGTGATACGCTCTTCTACCAAGCGCATTTCATGGGCCAACATTTTCTTTAGCCTCGATTGGGTAACATACCTACCATCTTCTTCTATTCCATAAATGGCATCACTAAAAGCCTTGTCGTAGGCACTCATTGCCTTCGCAATAGTACCTGATGCCCCTCCGGCCCTAAAAAAATGACGCGCCGTTTCCTGGCCCGCACCAATTTCGGCGAAGGTGCCGTAAATATTTTGGTTTAAATTAATTCTTAGGGTTTTTGCTTTGATGGAAGGAATATTCTCAAAAGCATTTTCATCGCCGGCAAGGGTAGGCATGTCGCTAGTTTTTAGTTCTTACAAAGTTACACTCTTGCTTCAATCTATTAAATAAATAAGTCATAATTTTGATTTTTATGGATAACCAGATGACCATTACTTTTTTGGGTACAGGAACTTCTCAGGGAATCCCTGTTATTGGTAGTAATCATCCGGTTTGTTTAAGTGATGACCCTCGTGACAAAAGACTTCGGGTTTCCGTTCTACTTTCTTGGGACGGATTTAATTTCGTAATTGATTGTGGGCCTGATTTTCGACAGCAAATGTTGACTCACAACATTAAAAAACTGGACGGAATCCTCTTTACCCATGAGCATGCTGACCATACGGCGGGCATTGATGATATACGTCCCTTTTTTTTCAGACAGGGCGACATTCCCATTTATGCCCATGAGCGCGTTGTTTCTTCCCTGAACAGGCGGTTTGATTACATTTTTGCCGATGAAAACCGATATCCGGGAGCACCAGCTGTACAAGTGAACGAAGTACGAAAGGATGAGCCTTTTGTGCTCGGAGGTTTACAAATAACTCCTATCGAGGCATTTCACAATAGGTTGCAGGTTTTTGGATATCGGGTAGGTGGATTTTCCTATCTGACGGATGTAAAACGGTTAGAGGATGACCAATTGCAAAAGCTAAAGGGTTCCGAGGTTTTAGTGGTGAATGCACTTCGTGAAGAACCCCATCATTCCCATTTTAACTTGGTGGAAGCACTTGAGTTTGCTGAGGAAGTTGGGGCTGATATCACCTATTTCACACATATAAGCCATCTTTTGGGATTTCATGAAGTCGTGGAAAAGAAACTTCCCAAAAACGTTCACTTAGCATATGATAATTTGAAACTGAATCTTGAAATTACATGAAAAATAAAATCTTTCTATACCTATTCGTCTTCGCTGCACTTATCGCACTTTACCAGTTTGTAAGTACTGGCAATCTGCAGAAAGAATGGAAAAAAGACATTGATAGACTTGAAAATGAGGTAACCGACCTAAAGGATTCCCTTCAAAGTTCTCAGCTTAAGATTTTGGATATTCAATATTTTTCATTGGAAAACAATGATGATGCATTAGCCTATTATGACCATCTCAATCTCAAAAACCCTTCTCGTTATATTGAGGATAAACTCCTAGAGACCAATGAGAGCAAGGGGGACAATCCACTTATACCCTATGAAGGGATGAACAGCGATTTTAAAATCAACAAGATAAAGGTGATTAACCACAAATGGTTGTTGGCAGACTTTTCCGATGGAAAGTTCTGGGGAGATTTGGTAATAAAATATGAGCTTAAAGACGATTTAAGCGTAGATTTTACTTTGGTGGACCACTTACTCTATGCCAGAAGCAATTAAGCCAAAGCGTCCAACCAGGTTTTAAAGGAATAAAAGTTTTGGGGTGAAACGCCATGGCCCACAGGAAATTCCTCATACTTAAAATTGATTTTCAATTTTTCCAGAATTTCAGGTGCTCTTTGTGCCCATTCCACTGGATTTACTTGGTCAACTTGTCCGTGGGACGCATACACGTTGAGATGGGAATGTTCCCTGGACTCGTAGTCTTCCACAAGAACGCTTTCATTGATATAGCCACTTAGGGCTATCACATTTTTAATTCGTTCAGGATAAGAAAGCGCTACCGCATAGCTTAGAATGGTACCCTGACTGAACCCCAATAAAGTGATATTGTCCTTATCCAAATTATAGGCCTCAATGGCTTCTTCAATAAACTGTAAAATCTTGTCTCGAGATTGTTTGGCTTGCTCATTATCGCTCCATTTTCCGTACTCGGCATCAAAGTTTATGGAATACCATGCATGACCAAAAGGATCTAGGTCGAAGGGTGCTCTTACGGAAAGTATGGTGAATTCCTTGGGCAATTCTGATGCAAATGAAAATAGGTCTTCTTCGTTACTTCCATAGCCGTGAAACATTATAAGACCTGGGGTTATGCCATTTTCAAGCGAAGAGGGCCGTACCAAATAGGTCAATGACATAGGGGTGGGGGACATTACTTTAGATTATCGAATAAAGGTAAACCATTTTTGAAAATAGGAGCCAATTAATGGAAGCATCTGTTGCTTGTTTTGATAGGCCGACCATATACCGAATGCAATGAGAATCGTATAAAAGATAAAAAGGACCAAAGAAACTTGAACAATTTCGGTATAAGTAAGAACAATGGCCAATCCGTGATACAAAAGATGAACCCCAAACGCCTGACGGATATGAAAACGGGCAAAAGCGTTTTTTGGTTCCATGTTCATGGTAATTGCTATTACGCAACCCACTATGGTGATGTAAGAAAGAATAGCAGTCGTTCTACCTGAGGTGGAATCACTCAAAATCGGATAGTGTTATTTGATTATTGTTAATGCTTCCATAGACCTTACCCTTGAGGGTAGTACCCAAAAACATACTATTTTTTGAGGTAGATTTTATATGTTCTGAACCAAAAACCCATTCATCATCAGGATTAAAGAGCGTAAGGTTTGCTTTTGCGCCTTCTTTCAGAACAGGCTCCTCAATTCCAAATCGTTGTCTTCCTTGGGTCAAAACCTTAATGGAATGCTCCATATCAAAAAGTAGATTAAGGCCTCCAAAAGCAGATTCAAGTCCTGTGGTTCCTTCTTTGGCATGATCAAATTCAACACGTTTTTCCTCAATGTCTATCGGGGTATGGTCCGAAGTCACGAAGTCTATTGTTCCATCTTTTACTCCTTTCACCAATGCCTTGCGGTCTTCTTGTGACCGAAGCGGGGGAAGCACTTTGTGGTTGGTGTCAAAATCGGACAAAACCTCATCCGTAAAAAGCAGATTATGCACGGCTACGCTACAACTCACATCCAATCCCTTTTTTTTCGCTGCTGCTATTAGTTTTACTGAATTTCGTGTCGATAGGGTTGGAATGTGCAGTTTACCGCCGGTATATTCGAGTATAAACAGGTCTCTCGAAATTTGAAGCTCTTCGGCCAAAGCAGGAATGCCTTTAAGGCCCAAGGCAGTTGAAGTCTCACCTTCATTAACCACTCCATATCCTTTGATATTTCCATCTTGGGGATAAGAAAAGACCAATCCGCCAAAGTTTTGGGCATATAACAATGCTATTTTGAGCAAATTCGGATTTGCAATTTGTTTCTTGAAATCATAATAGCCTACAGCTCCTGAATTTTGCATGTCGAAGAGCTCGGCCAAGTCCACACCATCAGAATTTTTGGTCAAACTTCCCAGCGGAT
>NZ_JANQIH010000260.1 GCF_028282265.1 Allomuricauda sp. | reverse complement strand
GGCGTCAGCAATGGTGGCCTTACCTACCACCTTGTCCACTTCCACAGATTTGGTAGTGAAATCTGAATCACCTAGAGTAGGGTTGAAGTCTTCAACCGTTGCGGAAACACTATTTTCAACCGTTCCGAAGGCATTGTTGGATACTCCTATTATCTTGATTTCTGAATTGATTTCGGTATGCGCGAAACCTTTGTTACTAAATGCTGTACGTTTTACCATAAAAGGCGCTGTGCTTTCGGGAGCTGCTACCACATTGGGAACGTACCCTGCATTGAGTTTTGCGGTTAGTATGGGCGCCAAAAATTTGGTATCGGCGCTGGAACTGATCACAACCACTTTAGCACCTTCTGCTTCCACCGTTTGCGCCAATACATTGGCATAGGCTTTGGCGTTGAAGGTGTCCAATTCACTGTTGGAAACCTTTAAGACCTTGGAAACCCCATAAGCACCGAGCGCTTCATTATCTTCTGCATTTATGGACACAGCAGTTACGGATGCTCCCATTTGTTGTGCGACGGCATAAGCGTAAGAGGCAACCTCAAAGGCATTCTTTTTAAATTTTCCTTTATCGGATTCGGTATAAACTAATACTGACATATCTTTTTTAAAATTTTCGTGGTTCAAATCCAGAGTTCAGGACGAACAATGGGATTTGAATTTGGTGTTTTACTTAGATTACCTTGGCTTCGTTATGCAATAAATTGACCAATTCATCAACATTCTCTGCATCAACCAGTTTTACTGGTCCTTTGGGTGCAGGCTTTTCGAACTTCTGGTCTTGGGTGGGTTTTGGTCCATCAACGGGTTCAACAACATTAAGGGCTTTCTTCCGAGCCATCATGATGCCGCGCATATTGGGAATGCGAAGGTCGCTTTCCTCGACCAAACCTTTTTGCCCTCCAATTACCAAGGGCAGTGAAGTACTTATCTTTTCTTTTCCGCCATCAATTTCACGCATGGCAGTGGCCGTGTTTCCTTCAATTTCCAAACCAATACAGGTATTTACAAAATTCATGTCCAACAAGGTGGCCAAAATTCCAGGAACCATACCTCCGTTGTAATCTATGGATTCCCTTCCTGCAATCACTAGGTCATACCCCCCATTTTTTACAACTTCTGCGAGTTGTCGGGCTACAAAAAACCCGTCGGTAGGCTCTGCATTGATACGAATAGCCTCGTCTGCCCCAATAGCAAGAGCTTTGCGTATGGTGGGCTCAGTTTGAGCCCCTCCCACAGTGGCTACATGAACGGCTGCGCCTTGTTTCTCTTTGAACCACATGGCACGAGTTAAACCGAATTCATCATTAGGGTTGATGACAAATTGAACACCATTGGTATCGAACTTGGTGTCACCATCAGTGAAGTTGATTTTTGAGGTTGTGTCAGGTACGTTGCTGATGCAAACTAATATCTTCATATTCTTTTTACATTTTACCGTTCAAAGATAGCCATAAAATCCGAAATTTATTATGCATGCATAATAAATTTTGTTCTTTTTTTTGATTTTCAGTTTTCCTTTCTTCCTTTATTATTTGCTATTTTTGCTTGCCTTTTTAGGCGCAATACAAAACTATTAGAACCGTTCGATGAAAACATTACAATTCAGGGAAGCCATTGCAGAGGCCATGTCCGAAGAAATGCGAAGAGATGATACCATTTATTTAATGGGCGAGGAAGTCGCCGAATACAATGGGGCGTATAAGGCTTCCAAAGGGATGTTGGATGAGTTCGGGCCTGACCGCGTGGTTGACACACCCATTTCTGAATTGGGTTTTGCCGGAATCGGGGTAGGTTCTGCGATGATAGGCAATCGACCCATTATTGAATTCATGACTTTTAATTTCTCTTTGGTAGGAATTGACCAAATCATCAATAACGCCGCAAAGATTCGACAAATGTCCGGTGGGCAGTTCAATTGCCCAATCGTTTTTCGAGGTCCTACTGCTTCTGCGGGTCAGCTGGCAGCAACACATTCCCAAGCCTTTGAAAGCTGGTATGCCAATTGCCCTGGTTTAAAAGTGGTAGTACCTTCCAATCCTGGTGATGCCAAAGGACTTTTAAAATCTGCTATTCGGGATGATGACCCAGTAATTTTCATGGAATCGGAGCAAATGTATGGGGACAAAGGTGAGGTACCCGAGGGTGAATACACCATTCCTTTGGGTGTTGCGGATATCAAAAGGGAAGGCACCGATGTTACCATCGTTTCTTTTGGAAAAATTATAAAAGAGGCCTACAAGGCGGCAGATGAACTAGAAAAAGAAGGTATTAGCTGTGAAATTATCGATTTGCGAACAGTTCGCCCGATGGACCATGATGCTATCCTAAATTCAGTGAAGAAGACTAACCGTATGGTTATTCTTGAAGAGGCATGGCCTTTTGGCAATGTGGCCACTGAAATTATCTATCATGTACAAGACAAGGCCTTCGACTATTTGGATGCTCCAATCGTGAAATTAAATACAGCCGACACGCCTGCTCCTTACTCCCCGGTTTTGCTTGCAGAGTGGTTGCCCAACCATTCAGACGTCGTAAAAGCTGTTAAGAAAGTGTTATATAAGTAGCTTAATATCTTCAATAAAATCATTTGAAACTATATTAGCCTCCTCAACTAAAGGAGGCTTTTTTAAGGAACACTTTTTGATAAAAAAATACCTTAACAACCAAATTGACCCGTAATAATCAAAATCCTACATGGATTTTTGCTTATTAGAGCTATCAAAACATGAGAAAGTTCCTTTCCCCCCTTTTTTTCATTTTTTCTCTTGTTGTTTTTTCGCAGTCCAAGGTCGGAGGCGTAGTTACTGACGAATCGGGCTCCCCTATTGCCTTTGCCAATGTTTTGTTCATGGATTCTTCAGAAGGGACCATTACCAATGAAAATGGACGCTTTTATCTGGAATCTGATGACACCTATGATACTTTACAAATCTCATTCATAGGCTATGAAACGTTAGAATTGCCTTTGGAGCGAAAAGTGAACTATAACCTTAAGATTGTTCTGAAAGAATCTGCCGAACAACTAAAAGAGGTTATCGTATACACCGGAAAGCAATCTAAAAAAGACAACCCTGCGATTGAAATCTTAAAAAAAATCTGGGCTAAGAAGCGGGAAAATGGCGTTCGAAAGTTCAAACAATACAAGTATGATAAATATGAGAAAATAGAGTTTGACCTGAATACCATTGACAGTGCCCTGATTAAAAGCAAGCTTTTTCGGGGCTTGGAATTTGTCTTTGAAGATTTGGATACTTCTCGAATTACCGGGAAAACTTATCTACCCCTATTCCTAAATGAAAATTTTTCGAAAGTTTACGGCGATAATATCCTGAAGAAGGAAAAAGAGGACGTATTGGGGAACAAGAACTCTGGGTTTAGCGGTAATCAGGCCATTACTGCCTTTGTGGAAGACCTGTATTCCGATTATGATATCTATGACAACTATCTTAAGTTCTTTGATAAAAGCTTTACCAGCCCTCTGTCCAAAACAGGGGTGGATACCTATAATTACGTCTTATCGGACAGTACCTATATAGATGACAAATGGTGCTATAATATCATCTATTATCCAAGGCGGAAGAACGAGCTTACCTTCAAAGGCGATTTCTGGGTGAACGATACCACCTATGCCATAAAAAAAATAAATCTCCAGGTCACTAAAAGTGCCAACATCAATTGGGTAAAGGAGATTTACATTGAACAGGATTTTGATGTGGTCAACGACTCGATTTTTTTATTGAAGCGTGACTATATGTTGAGTGATTTTAGTTTTTCCAAAAAGGAAGAATCAAGAGGGGTATATGGAAAACGAACTACGGTCTTCGATAATTACGAGTTTGATGTGCCCCGACCCGAAGAGTTCTACAAAGCGGTAGCTGATCCATACGACCCTAGGGTTTTTAGTCGTGACAGTACGTTTTGGAAAAACGCAAGATTAGAACAACTCAATGAGGACGAATCTGGGATTTTTAAGCTACTCGATACTTTGAAGACCGTTCCCAAATTCAAGACCTATTATAATATTGTAAGTGTTTTGGGTTCTGGATACATTGAAATTGACAAATGGAACCTTGACATTGGCGATATATATAGCACATTTGGCTTCAATGATGCTGAAGGGATACGTCTAAGGGGAGGTGCCCGAACCTATTTTGGGCAAAACGATACATGGCGCCTCGAAGGTTACATGGCATATGGCTTTAACGATAGAAAATTCAAGCATGGTCTCTCCGGAAAGTTTTTGTTGGACAGAAAAACTAGATTGATTCTTTCAGGAGGGAACCGAAGGGACATTGAACAGCTTGGGATTAGTCTAACAAGTACGAATGACGTGTTGGGACGAAGTATAGCTTCATCGGCTCTGGTTACTGTAGGAGCGAACGACCGACTCACCAACATCAATCTTTCCACGATGAATTTTGAAATGGAACCAGTTCCAAATCTCAGGATTCGATTAGGGGGCTCTTTCCGAACTTTGAGTTCTGCGCTTCCTGATGCTTTTAGTCTAGATTATATTGACCCCACTTCGCCTACCGGGATATCCTCAGAGGTAAAACAATTCGATATCAACACCACTTTAATATACACACCGGGGAAACGAACCATTGGATACGGGGTGGAACGTTCAAATATCAATGACGACCACAGTACGTTGGTTTTAAACTACACATCGGGCTTGGAGGGTTTTCTTGAAAGTGATTTTAACTACGAACGGTTACAGTTTTCATATACCCAACCTTGGCAAGTTGGTGGTTTTGGACGGCTGACCAGTACCATCGAATTGGGAAGAACCTTCGGTGAGGTGCCATTAAGTCTGTTAAGCGTGATTCCAGGAAACCAAACCCTGTTCTCGCTTTACAATACGTTTCCTAACTTGGATTTTTATGAATTTGTGACCGATACTTACGCTACGGTTCATCTAGAGCATAATTTCAATGGGAGACTCTTCTCTCGAATTCCACTTCTGCGAAAGCTAAACTTAAGAGGAATAGTTGGACTTCGAGGTGCTTGGGGGCAATTATCTGATGAAAATATTGCCTTGAACGCACCCACCAATATTCCACTTGTTGCACCAGATGATGAGATCTACTGGGAATATTCCTTTGGAGTTGGGAACATCTTCAAAATTTTGAGAATCGACTTCAATTTCAGAGGCAACTACCTTGATAATCCAGATGCCCGCCCATTTGGGGTTACAGGTTCCTTCGGATTTAAATTTTAGTTAACATGGAAAGGTGAGATTTTTGGTTTCAATCCTTTCAAACCTTCTATTTTTGCATCATCAAGAAATATTAAGATGGCAGAAAAACAAGAAGTTACCTTCGATGTCCTTATCGAAATTCCAAAAGGGAGCCGTAACAAATACGAATACGATTTTGTCCTGAATAAAATCCGATTTGATAGAACTCTTTTTTCCTCAATGATGTATCCAGGGGATTATGGATTTATACCGGAAACTTTGGCATTGGACAAGGATCCTTTGGATGTGCTGGTTTTGGGTACAGAACCTACTTATCCTATGGTGGTTATGGAAGTAAAACCGATAGGAGTTTTCCATATGACCGATGAAAAGGGGCCGGACGAAAAAATTATATGTGTTCCCGTAAGTGACCCCATATGGAGCAAAAACAGTGATATCAGCGATTTGAATCCCCATAGACTGAAGGAAATTGAGCACTTTTTTCAGGTTTACAAGGATTTGGAGGAAAAGAAAGTTGATACCGGTGGATGGAGCGGAGCCGAAAAGGCCAAGGAAATCTATCACCTTTGTGTAAAAAGATACGAAGAGAGTGACCATAAAATCAAAAGAGCCTTTATGATTTAGGTGCCTCGATATGATTCTTAAAGCCCTTTTTTCAAGCAATTAGGGCTTTTTTTATTCTTACGTATTTTACTACATTTGCAGCCATCAAAATTTCATAAAGAAAACCTAATAATTAACTAATCAACTATGGATTTAATAGTGAAGTTCTTGCCCGCATTTGGTGTTTTGGGCCTATTGTATGTTTTTGTAAAAAATATCTGGGTTTCAAAACAGGATGTAGGTGAAGAGAAAATGGCCAAAATCGCTAAGAATATTGCAGATGGTGCCATGTCTTTTCTAAAGGCTGAATACAAAATATTGGCAATTTTTGTTATTGCAGTTGCCGTTCTTTTGTTCTTTAAAGGGAGCAATGAAGAAGGCTCCAATGGTATGGTGGCTGTTTCCTTTATTGTAGGGGCCATTTGTTCTGCTTTAGCCGGATTTATTGGAATGCGTGTGGCAACCAAAGCCAATGTACGTACCACGCAAGCCGCTAGAACATCTTTGAGTAAAGCTTTGGAAGTTGCATTTGCCGGAGGCTCTGTAATGGGTCTGGGTGTTGTTGGTCTGGGCGTGCTTGGATTGAGCGCATTGTTCATGATTTATAGCGGTCAAGGCTGGACCATCACCGAAGTATTGAACGTACTTTCAGGTTTTTCTTTGGGAGCTTCATCGATTGCATTATTTGCCCGTGTTGGTGGAGGAATTTATACAAAAGCTGCTGATGTAGGAGCTGACTTGGTAGGTAAGGTAGAAGCGGGTATTCCCGAAGATCACCCTTTGAATCCTGCTACCATTGCTGATAATGTTGGTGATAATGTTGGGGACGTAGCCGGTATGGGTGCTGACCTTTTTGAATCTTATGTTGGTTCCATTATAGGTACCATGGTATTGGGAGCCATTATTGTGACCCCAAACTTTGATGGCTTAGGTGCAGTGTACTTGCCTTTGGCATTGGCTGCTGTTGGTATAGTAATGTCCATTATCGGTACTTTCTTTGTTAAGGTAAAAGAAGGTGGAAATCCACAGACCGCATTAAACATTGGAGAGTTTGGTTCGGCAGGATTGATGTTGGTGGCCTCATATTTCTTGATTAATGCATTTATTCCAGAGTCTATTGAAGGACTTCCTTATGGAGCCATGGGTGTTTTTTGGGCAACCATTGCTGGTCTTGTAGCGGGTCTTGCTGTAGGTAAGGTCACTGAATATTATACAGGAACCGGAACAAAACCGGTGAATTCCATTGTAAGACAATCTGAAACCGGATCGGCAACGAATATCATCGCTGGTTTGGGAGTAGGTATGATGTCCACCATGATTCCAATCATTTTGATTGCTGCGGCAATTTTGGTTTCACATCATTTCGCTGGTTTATACGGAATTGCCATTGCTGCTGTGGGAATGCTTGCGAATACAGGTATTCAGTTGGCGGTTGATGCGTACGGACCAATTTCCGATAACGCAGGAGGTATTGCCGAAATGGCCGAATTGCCAAGTGAGGTTAGAGAAAGAACTGATAAATTGGATGCTGTTGGAAATACTACTGCCGCCATCGGAAAAGGATTTGCGATTGCCTCTGCGGCATTGACTGCCTTGGCGTTGTTTGCGGCCTTTATGCAAACTGCTGGTGTGGAATCCATTGATGTTTCACGACCTGATATCATGGCAGGATTATTAATAGGTGGAATGCTCCCATTTGTATTCTCTGCACTTTCCATGAATGCAGTGGGTAGAGCTGCCATGGCGATGATTGAAGAAGTGAGAAGACAGTTCAGGGATATCCCCCAATTGAAGGCTGCCTTGGAGGTTATGGTAAAATATGATTCCGATATTTCAAAAGCTTCTGATGCCGATAGAAAGATATTTGACGCTGCTGACGGTTTGGCGGAATATGATAAATGTGTTGAGATTTCCACTACCGCTTCCATTAAGGAAATGGTATTGCCAGGTCTCCTTGCGATTGCGGTTCCCGTTGCTGTTGGATTTATCGGCGGTGCGGAAATGTTGGGAGGACTGTTGGCCGGAGTTACCACAGCTGGGGTGTTGATGGCTATTTTCCAATCCAATGCCGGAGGTGCATGGGATAATGCAAAAAAGACCATTGAAGGTGAAGGACGCAAAGGTTCTGATGCCCATAAGGCAGCAGTTGTTGGAGATACGGTAGGTGATCCCTTTAAGGATACTTCTGGCCCTTCTTTGAACATCTTATTAAAGTTGATGTCCGTAGTTGCTTTGGTGATCGCTCCAAGTTTGGTAAGCCTTGCTCCTGCGGATGAGGTGAGTATGATAAAGGAAGACGGTACAAAGATTTCCATCACAACTGAAGGAATGAAAGAGACCAAGGAAGTTATCAAGGAATTCAAAATAGAAATGAGCAACACAGCTGACGGTTCTTATAAAGCTGTCGTGACTTCTGTATCTGGGATGGGTGATGAAGTCGTTGAAGAAGTAAAAGAATTCACCGGTGCCACCAAGGAAGAGGTAGAAAAAATGGTTGACGCTTATAAAAAAGCGAAACGGTAATTTTAGTACGTATTGTATTGATATAAAAACCACGCCAAAGGCGTGGTTTTTTGTTTATCCTAAGTTACCCATGTCATCCTGAGCTTTTCGAAGGATGAGCTAATGCTACCAGTTATTTACTGTTCCGTTTTTTTTGTGAGGCGCTTCCTCAAAAGCTTTAAAGTGCACCTCCTTACTCGAATAAAAATAAGTTAAAACAACCCATGTAACTCCGCATCAATTCGGTTGATAACCTCACCTAAATCCTCAGGCTCATCAACAAAATTGAGGTCATCCACATTAAAAACCAGAAGCTTCCCTTTTTCGTAGGTACCCACCCAAGCTTCATAACGTTCATTGAGTCGGCTTAAGTAGTCGATGGAAATAGAATTCTCATATTCCCTGCCCCGTTTGTGGATTTGGTTGACCAAGTTAGGTATTGAACTCCGCAAATAAATTAAAAGATCAGGAGGTTGCACCAAGGACTCCATAAGCTCGAAAAGACTTTTATAATTTTCAAAGTCCCGATTGGTCATCAAACCCATGGCGTGAAGGTTAGGTGCAAAAATATGGGCATCTTCGTAAATGGTTCGATCTTGGATAACATTCTTCCCACTTTCCCTAATTTTTAAAATCTGACGGTATCGACTGTTCAAAAAGTAGATTTGGAGATTAAAACTCCAACGTTCCATCTGGGTATAAAAATCATCCAAATAGGGGTTGTCCACCACATCCTCAAAGTGGGCATTCCATTTGTAATGTTTTGCAAGTAAGTTGGTTAGCGTGGTTTTGCCTGCGCCAATATTTCCTGCAACGGCGATGTGCATGCTAGGTTAGTTTTTATAGTTTTCCAAAAAAAACGGAGTTCGCAATATACAAAGTATATTGAGTAGGAAGAAAGATTTCAGATGAAATGCAACTGGCTTCAACAAATGAGTTTATAGCCCAATCCCCGCAGGTTGATTATCTGGATATTTTCATCTTTTTTCAACTTTTTTCTGAGTTTGGTGATAAAAACATCCATGCTTCTGGCATTAAAAAAATCGTCGTCGCCCCACAACTTTTTTAGTATTTCCGATCGGTCGAGAACATCATTCTGCTTTTTTATGAGATGATAAAGTAGTTCAGCCTCCCTATGGGTCAGACTTTGTTCATCATCTTCAAAAATCAAGAGCTGTTTGGTATAATCGAATTCGAATTTTCCGATGGGAATAAGTTCTTTGTTTTGTTTCTGCGACCGGTTCAATAGGGAGTGAATACGAACAATAAGTTCCTCCATGCTGAAGGGTTTTTTCAAGTAATCGTTACCGCCCAAATGAAAACCGTGAACCACATCTTTCGTTTGGGACTTCGCTGTTAAGAAAATAATGGGCACATCAATGTCTCTTTTTCGAATTTCCTCAGCTAGGGTAAAACCATCTTTTTTGGGCATCATCACGTCAAGCACCAGAAGCTCAGGCTTGTTT
>NZ_JANQIH010000249.1 GCF_028282265.1 Allomuricauda sp. | reverse complement strand
GGAAGCAGTGGAAACTGTTATTGAAGCTAAGGACAATGACGACACACTTTTTTTAAATGAGAGTGCCGATTTATTGTTCCACTATTTGATTCTTCTTCAGGCAAAAGGATTTAAACTGAACGATGTTGTGGCACTTTTACAGAGCCGTCACAAATAGTTCACCACCAGACTACAAAGAATTTTTCAAACTCAGTTTCCGATTTTTGCATCCATATCATCGGTGCATTCTGCTTGATCATTCTCAGGTTGAGGTCAAGTAAAGTCTCAAAATGGGACTTCCATTCAACTTTATTATGAGGAGAAATCACCCATTCCGTTTTAAAAGGGATGTAATACCGATAGTCTGAAAATTGGGAATCTTCAAAATCTTGAAATCGAATCCAGAAGCCTGCTAGGCACGTTTTATTCAGGGGTCGGATATGAACCTTTTCAGCATCAAATGGCTGAAACAGTTGTGCTTTATAGCATACCAAATGTTTTAGATTTTTGGTGTCAATATGTTTTGAAATCAATATCTGTTTTGCTTCCGCTGTTTGAAGTAACGCAAACTGTTCCTTCTTTATTTTTTTCAATTTGGTAAAGAACATATCCCTTCGGTTGGGACCCATCAATCTATGAATCGGTTCTGAAATCGTGGGGTCAATGATATAGAACTTATAGGTGAGTTCTACATGCAAGTAGGATTGGTCATTCGAGTTTTTAAGCACAAAATCAATTTCTCCAACCGTATTTTTCCCTTTTCTGATGCTTTCATTTTGGATAACGACTTTATACGAGTTATCCCATTGGATTAATTGCGCGAAAACATGTTCCATTTTATGGCCCAAACGAATGTTTTCTGGTATGGGTTTCGCCGAAAAATTGGATAAGTCCATTTGAGGGAAATCAAACTGGGTAACCCCGAATTGGGTTCCTTGCCAAAGTGGTGGAGTGGAATAAAAACCAATGAACATTTGATTCAACATCAACAAAAAATAGTCTTGGCGTTAAGTTTTTTCTAAATACAAAGACGATATGGGCAAATGTCTTACTTTTATATAATGGCTATGAATTTAAGAAAAGGGTTTCGGTTTACTACCTACGAGGCGCCTGACCAGACTCCTTTTGAACGACTTTTCGAAATTTTCCAAGAATTGGTTACCCATACCTCTGGTGATGTGGAGGAGGCATTGGATTGGCTCCGTGAATTGGATAAGGAATACGAGCTTACCGATGAGGACTATACCATTGATGACTTTATTGAGGACTTAAAGGCCAAAGGGTACATTAGGGAAGAGTTCGATATGGATGGTGAACAGGGCGAAGGCGAAGAAGGAGACGGAGAAGGTAGCGGCGGCAGTCTTTCTATTACGGCAAAACTTGAACGCATGCTTCGACAACGAGCGTTGGACCAGATTTTTGGCAAAATGAAACGTCGAGGTTCTGGGGACCATAAAACGGGAAAACTGGGGACAGGCGATGAGCATACTGGGGAGTTTCGTGAGTATCGATACGGTGATTCTTTGGAACGTATCTCCATGACCGAAAGTCTTAAAAATGCCCAGATCAATCATGGAATGGATGCCTTTACGCTTAAGGAGGACGATTTGGTGGTTGAAGATACCCAGTACAAAGCCCAAATGAGTACTGTTTTAATGATTGATATCAGCCATAGTATGATTCTCTATGGCGAGGATCGTATCACTCCAGCCAAGAAAGTGGCGATGGCTTTGGCGGAATGGATTACAACCCGTTATCCGAAGGATACTCTGGATATTTTGGTGTTTGGAAACGACGCTTGGCCCATACCCATTAAAGATTTACCTTATTTGAAAGTTGGACCCTATCATACCAATACCGTGGCCGGTCTACAACTAGCCATGGACATGCTCCGAAGAAAACGGAACACCAACAAGCAGATTTTCATGATTACCGATGGAAAACCTTCTTGTTTACGATTGCCCAATGGCGAATACTATAAAAACAGTGTCGGGCTCGACGATTATATCGTTGAAAAATGCTATGGTATGGCACAGCAGGCCAGAAAACTTCATATTCCCATTACCACCTTTATGATTGCACAAGACCCGTATTTGATGCAATTTGTAAGAGAGTTTACCCAAGCCAACAAAGGGAAGGCCTTTTACACAGGTCTGAAGGGATTGGGTGAAATGATTTTTGAGGATTACGAACAAAATAGAAAAAAACGAATAAAAGGATAGCGCAGGCTATGACAAAGAAATTGAACCATAAAAACATCAAGACCCTGGGTCAGTTAAAGGAAACGGGGTATGAGAGTAAGAGCATTAAAGATGAACTTCGGGATAACCTATTGGAGAAAATAGCAAACGGCGAGGAAACCTTCCATGGTATATGGGGTTATGAGAACTCCGTAATTCCTGAATTGGAACGTGCGATTCTTTCTCGACATAATATCAATCTCTTGGGCTTAAGGGGACAAGCTAAGACACGACTTGCCCGACTGATGGTTGAACTTTTGGACGAATGGATTCCCATGGTCGAAGGATCGGAGATTCATGATGACCCATTTCAACCTATGTCACGTTTCGCTAAGGAGCTCATTAAAGAAAAAGGTGACGAAACCCCGATACGTTGGATACATCGCGACGAACGTTTCTATGAGAAACTGGCCACGCCAGATGTTACCGTTGCTGATTTGATTGGTGATGTTGACCCTATAAAAGCGGCAAACTTAAAGCTTTCATATGCAGATGACCGGGTGATTCACTTTGGAATGATTCCGCGGGCGAATCGTTGCATTTTCGTGATCAATGAATTGCCCGACCTTCAAGCTCGGATTCAGGTTGCACTTTTCAATATATTGCAAGAAGGTGATATACAGATACGGGGCTTTAAGCTTAGATTACCTCTGGACCTTCAGTTTGTGTTTACCGCCAACCCAGAGGATTATACGAATCGAGGGAGTATTGTAACCCCTTTGAAAGACAGAATTGGTTCGCAAATATTGACGCATTATCCTGATTCCATTGAAATAGCCAAAAGAATTACAAAACAGGAAGCTCAATTTGACAAGCGTCAGGCTAATTCCATTTACGTCCCTGAAATGGCCATGGATGTATTGGAACAGATAAGTTTTGAAGCACGAAAAAGCGAATATGTGGATGCCAAAAGTGGGGTCAGTGCCCGAATGAGCATTACTGCTTTTGAAAACCTTTTAAGTACGGCGGAGAGACGAGCTCTAAAAAGCGGAGATGAAAAAACCACGATACGCCTAAGTGATTTTATGGGGGTCATTCCCTCCATAACGGGAAAGATTGAGTTGGTTTACGAAGGAGAACAGGAGGGAGCCGGTTCGGTAGCCGAGATGTTGGTGGAAGATTCCATAAAATCCCTGTTTGCTGACTATTTCCCGAAAATCGATAAGCTTGAACGTAAGGATTCTGAAACACCTTATGACGATTTAATCGCATGGTTTTTTGATGGGGATGGATTTGAAGTTCTGGATGAGGACTCAGACGAAGAATACCGACAAAAACTGGATTCTGTTCGGCCGCTCAATCATTTACTTCAAGAATATCAACCTGAAATCGCAAAAGAGGACTCTTATTTTATGAAGGAATTCTTACTGTGGGGATTGGTATCCTATAAGAAGTTGAGCAAATACCGTTTTACCCAAGGATATCAGTTCAAAGACCTATACGGGAGTTACATCCGCGGTTTATAAACTATTGCCACATGTTTAAATTATCGTTGAAGTTTTCGAAATTGTAAACTCCAACACGTCTTTTTCTATGCCAAAAAGAAAGTAGGGTCAAGAGAAAAAGAAGACTGTATAAGGTCAAAATGAGAGTCCCTATGGGAAAAAAAGTGGTGGGAACAATATGTTCCTGATAGTCGGTGACGGACTGTAAGATTAGCGAGCTATCATAAATTTTAAACAAATAAACAATCATTACCGCATAAAGCGCATACTCCAAATTACGCATTTTAGGGTCGGGAAGTTCACCCTCGGTTATTTTAAACCATATGACGTAGAGGTAAAGAAAATGAACAAGACTCAGTAAAGGAAATATGTAATTATCAGGCTTGGTCAAATAAAACTTGGCCGTATAGAGTCCATAAAAATTAAACACTATCAAGGCCAACAGAATTAGCAACGTGAAAAGAATACATCTTTTCCAGGAGAGAATGTTAGCTATCAGACTCATTTATTTAACGATTAGGGACGTTCAAATTTCTGTATAAAACGGGAGCCCAAAAGACTTTATTTTATAAAATTCGATGAACCTGTCACAATGTTGGGTAAGTCGTTAAATACGAGGTGAAAAAATGATATTTTCACCTCTTGATTGGAAATTTCTTAAGAAAAGTGGCTGATCGCCATAACCACTCCAAGGGACCATATTTATATTTTTTGAGCCACCATGAACTTAAAGCCATCTGAAAAGCAATCACCAAGAGAGCAATTCCGAAAGTATATACATTTCTTAGCTCCCCAAGGTACCCGAGTCCCCAACCAAACAACAAAAAAGTTCCCAATACACTCTGAAAGAAATAGTTGGTCAACGCCATACGGCCATAGGGGGCAAATTTTGATAACCATTTTCGAGGTTTAGTTCGTTTATACAGAATAACAAAAACACTTAAAATAATCAGTGTCATGGCCAGGTTGTTCAGGTCAACGGCAGTAAGTCCCAGCATAGCGACCCAATTATCAAAAGTTATATTTTCGCCCATGCTGCCAAAGGTAATGGCCATTAATCCTCCGGAAATCACAAAGAGTACCAAAGACCAAATCCATGTTCGTTTGATTAATTTTCTTTTTTCATGATAGTTTCTAAAAAAGTCCATTCGACCCACAATCAAACCCAAAAGGAAAAAAGCAAAGGTCAAATACCCTCGACCAAAGACACCTATCTGAAAATTGGCTTTGTTCAGATGGCTTTGATAAGCATTGGTTGAAAAAACATCCCATAAAGAACCGTTTTTCAAGGTGTCATAATATTTCACAAGAGCTGGATTATTGGGAGTGATACCTATTTCTCCGAACAATGTTGAATCGCCAACGGAATAAAAAATGATGTATCGACCCAACCCTAAAAACAATAGGGCAATAACACCCAAAATCCATTTGTTTTTGATTTTGTAAAATGGAATCAGCAAAATTCCCAGTAAGGCATAAATGGTGAGGATATCTCCTGCATAGAAAAGGCTATGAAGATAGCCTATAATCAGTAAAAGAATCAATCGCCATAGGAAACGACCTCCAAAATAACCTCCTTTATTGGCAACCTTATCCATTTGAATAAAAAAGCTAAGGCCAAAAAGAAATGAGAAAAGGGCGAAGAATTTTCCGCGGAGAAACAAACCAATAAATACATCCACCGCAGTGTCACCGACACCTTGATGAACAGCTTCATTGAACGCTTCCGGAGGAGGGGCTGCTATATAGTTTTCCACCATATGCACGATTACGATGCCCGCTAGGGCAAAACCTCTTAAGGCGTCAATGATTTCAATACGGGAGCTTGACTTGGCTTCGGAAGTAGAGAGTTGCATTCTGTTTTTCGATTGATTGTTGTTATGGAATAGGACAGCGTTTTTTTCCTTCTGTTACAGTTTACAAGTTTTAAGTACAATAATTAACAAAATATAGTAATTCTATTTTTTTGTATTTTGGGAGAAAGGTTAAATCAATGCAAAACTGGATTCTTATTCTACTGGTTGTTTTGGCAACATATGTAGTTCTTAGCGTTTTGCTATATATTTTTCAGGATTACTTCCTGTTTAAACCTGAAAAGCTTCCCAAGGATTTTGAATTCCACTATCAAAATCAAGAGATTGAAGAATACAACGTAGAAACCCGAGATGGAGCTACGATTAATGGGCTTCGTTTTAAGGCGAAAGACCCCAAAGGCATTGTTTTCTATTTAAAAGGCAACTCAAAAAGCATAAGAGGCTGGGGGAAATTTGCCGTGGATTTCACCCGACATGGCTATGATGTTATTATGGTCGACTACCGAGGTTTCGGGAAAAGCACGGGCAGAAGGACCCAAAAAGCGGTGAAACGTGATATGCAGGTCATTTATAATAAAATCAGGGAAAAAGTCTCTGAGAAATACATTATTCTATACGGTCGTTCGTTGGGCTCGGGCTTTGCTGCAAAGTTGGCTTCCATGAACAATCCCAGAATGTTGATTTTAGATGCACCGTATTACAGTTTGAGCAAGGTGGCAAAGAAGTTTATCCCGTTTATGCCATTGTCCCTGCTCATAAAATTCCCAATGCCTACTTATAAATGGATGAAATACGTGAATTGCCCCATACATATTATCCATGGAACCGATGATAGGCTGATTCCATATAAAACCAGTGTAAAGCTGTCGAAAATAAAGCCAGAAAATACCAAATTGTATACGGTCATTGGAGGCGGTCACAAAGATCTGCATACCTTTGAATCGTACCACCGCATGCTTACTGAAATAGTTAATTCAAGGCCAAAAAAAGTTAATTTGGAGGGTTCGAGTATCAACGTAAAACATTCCTCAAAAGCTGCCAATGCGAAAGTTTAGGCTTTTTGGTATTTCTTTAATTTTAATTGCCCTGCTTTCATTTATCATGATTCGTTTCTTTCAGGAAAAACTGATTTTTTTGCCCACACAACTACCCTTGGATTTTGAATATGCTTTCGAAAGTGATTTTAACGAGTTTTTTTTGGAAACCAAAGATGGGGCACGACTGAACGCCCTACATTTTACCGTGGAGCAGCCCAAAGGACTGATCCTTTATTTTCATGGGAATGCGGGAGATTTGTCGCGATGGGGCATGATTACTTCAGATTTTACACAGTTTGGGTATGATGTCATTGTTATGGATTATCGTGGTTATGGCAAAAGCTCTGGAAAAATTAGTGAGCAAGCATTATTTTCGGATGCACAGCTTTTTTATGAATACGCCTTAAAGCGCTATGCCGAAGAAAGCATTATCGTTTATGGTAGGTCTCTGGGAGCAAGTGTGGCCACCCACCTTACCTCTCAAAACAATCCAAAAAAACTGATGCTTGAAACACCATTCTACAATCTAGCGGATGTAGCCAAGGAAAGGTTTCCGTTGTTGCCTATTAATCAGCTTCTGAGATATAAGTTGGAATCCAACGAATATATTCAAAATGTTGGGGCTCCCATCAGAATCTTTCATGGAACGGCAGATAGGGTAGTGGACTATGAATCGGGGAAACGGCTTTTTGAAGTGATTCCATCGAACAACAAAAAAATGTACACTATCGATGATGGTGGACATAATAACCTTGCTTCATTCGATTTGTACTGGGAAGGCATACAACTGGAACTTCTTAACTGAACTTACTCGAACAGATCAGAAGACAGGTACCGGACACCCCGATCGCAAACAATGGAAACGATAACTCCACTTTCTAAAGTTGAAGCCAATCGCAGGGCAACCGTAGCCGCACCGCCACTGCTCATTCCCGAAAAAATACCCTCTTCCTTGGCCAGACGTTTTGCCATATCAATGGCCTCATCTTGACTCACTTCCATGACCTGGTCCACTTTTTTCGGATTAAAGATTTTCGGGAGATAGGCTTCTGGCCATTTTCGAATACCCGGGATACGGGAGTTATCCGTAGGTTGTACACCGACTATTTGAATGGTATCATTTTTCTCCTTGAGATAGGTTGAAGTTCCCATAATAGTACCCGTCGTACCCATACTCGAGACGAAATGGGTAATCTGTCCGTTTGTGTCTTTCCAAATTTCAGGGCCCGTTGTTTTATAATGGGCCTTCCAGTTATCATCATTAGCAAACTGGTTAATCATTTGATAACCTTCGTTTTGCACTTTGGCCTCCGCATAATCCCTTGCACCTTCAATTCCAACCTCAGAAGAGGTCAATGTAACTGTTGCCCCATAGGCTCTCATAGTCTGCACCCGTTCCTTGGTGGAGTTCTCTGGCATAACCAATTCAATCTCGAGATTATAGATGCCTGCTATCATTGCCAAGGCAATTCCAGTGTTTCCACTAGTAGCCTCAATCAATTTGGATGATGAATCAATTTCACCACGTTCGAGGGCGCTTTTAATCATATTAAGCGCCGGTCTATCCTTGACACTTCCACCCGGATTATGACCTTCAAGCTTAAAGAAAAGCTTCACGTTTGGATTGGTGTTCAACACCCTTGATTCAACCAGGGGGGTGTTGCCGATTAAATCCAGAATACTTTTAGACATTAACTGTTTTTATTTTGATTTCTGGCGTATGGAAAACGGTGGAATTGGGTGGGACCGAAGCTGTAAGCCAGGCATTACCGCCTATAACAGAGTTCTCCCCAATGACCGTTTCTCCACCTAAAATGGTGGCGTTGGCATAGATAGTGACATTGGACATTATGGTTGGATGCCTTTTCACTTTTTGTAGACTTTTTTCTACATAAAGTGCGCCCAGGGTAACCCCTTGATATACTTTGACGTTGTTATGAATGACAGCCGTTTCACCAATAACGACCCCAGTGGCGTGATCAATAAAAAAAGATTCACCTATTTGTGCTCCGGGATTGATATCCACACCCG
>NZ_JANQIH010000239.1 GCF_028282265.1 Allomuricauda sp. | reverse complement strand
TTCCGCTTAGGGATGAGTCTTCAGAGCTCTTGGCAAGGACAAAACCTGATATTCGCGATGTCCTTATCGCCTTTTTTGGTGGTTTGGCCTTGGTGATTGCACGTGCAAAAAAAGGAACCATAGCCAGTGTCATTTTTGGGGTTGCCATAGCCACAGCTCTTATGCCTCCTTTATGTACAGTAGGCTTCGGGTTGGCCATTGGCAAACCTTGGTATGCACTTGGCGCCATGTATCTTTTTACAATTAATACCATCTTTATAGGGTTGGCCACGTTTTTGGTTATCAAGTACCTGCGTTTTCCGATGGTTCGCTACGCAAATTCCAGAAGGCGAAGATTTATCGCAAGAGTTGCTTCCGTAGTAGGTTTGGCGGTTATGATTCCTGCGGGATTCACATTTTATAACGCACTGCAGGAAAGTAGGTTCTCAGCGGATGCCCAAAAGTTTGTAAATAACGAATTGGAGAGCTTGCCAAACGCTTCTTATTTAAAGCGAAATGTAAACCTTGAGTACAACCCTGATGGGCAAAGTAGAATTGAATTGTTTTCATTCGGCGAATATCAAATTCCAGAATCGACGCTTCAGATATTGAATTCCCGGGTAAATGATTATTCAGGTTTAAAAAATACCGTGATTACGGTAAACCAATCCAAAAACAGAAGCTTGGATGAACTGAAATATATGCAGACTGTTAGGGAAAGGGATTCACTGGATCTTTTGGGCAGAACGGCACAAATAGCATTTTTACAAAATAGGGTTAGGGAATTGACCGCGTTGGAAAAGATGAAAATCCCGTTTCAAGAAGTGGTTTCAGAGGCTAAAATCAATTATACCAACCTTGCGTCCATAGGTTTTGCCTATCAGATTCAAACTGATTTTAACAAAACGGACACAATTCCTGTTTTTGAGGTCAAATGGAACGATGCGGTTCGCAGAGCGCAAAGGACTTCAGAGCATCAAAAATTGACACAATGGTTGAAAGTAAGGCTGCAAGATTCCACTTTGGTAGTTAGAATGAACGAATAAACCTCTATTCCTTAAAAAGCATGCCAGAACCTGGAATATCCTCCTCACCGTTCCAAGCTGGGAACCAAAAATGGGTCGTTGGATTCTCATCCTGGGTGTCGTGATCGTAATAGCCTATCCCAAAACGTAAGGACGACCACGGACCTCCGTACATTTTATCAAGATAGGATATAGGAATGGCGAATTCTATTTGTACACCGTTGTCCGTCTTTTTTTGTTCAGCCAATATTTTGACCGGGAGTCTATCCTCACGGAAAACGGGTTTTTCAGGCTTGAATGTGCGTAGGTAGGAAACCCAATCACGGCCTCTACCTTCTCCCGCATTAAAAGCACTTAAATGGACGGGCCTGCCATCAAATCCAAGTATTAACGCATCTTGGTCCCAATATGAGGCTTTTTCATTCACATAAAAGTCGTCATCTATCAAATCCACAGCGATATAGAGATTCTCGTCATCAAAGGCAGTGGCAAATTTTATGGAGCAATCCTCTTTACCATTGTAGTCAAAAGGAGATCCCTCCAAATGATCAACGCTGATCCAATCGGCGTCCCACTCTTTAAGGCTTCCGTCCAATTTAATTTTTGAAACCGAAGGAATCTTTTTCTTGTGAAATGGTACGAACTTGAGGCTTGAAGTAAAAGCCACATTGGGCTTATCCTTAAATTCATAGGTGATTTCAGCTTCAATGTTCAGTGTGGAAAACTCATCCAACATGGTGTTGTTGATATTACGGATGTTGAGGTTGAACATGGTCACATCATTGGGCTCGACCACAAATTTGTCTTTCTCAAATTCATAAAACAACACATCATTAGCATACCCTTTTAATTTCACGTGCATTCGGGTATCCGTGCTGTTGGTGGCCTTTACGGTCGCAGCAATGGCCTTAGGTTGTTTTTCCTCAAGATAAATGGGTGGTATGCGAACGGGAAAAGGTCTGTTTCTCACAAGATCGACCAATTCCTCCGTAGTGACATTTTCGTCCCAAATCCCATCCAAAAATAAGTTTGCTAAAATGGGTCCTTTTTCGGTCATGGTGGCCCATACCACATGGTCAAACTCACCATAGGCCTTGCCCCTTAACCTGCTTACCCCACCAGTGGTGGCCAAGGCTATGTACTTGCCATTATTCCTTTGAGTCTTCCAGTAACGGTGGTAATGTCCCGCAAAAACGTTATGGTTTCTTTCGTTTAAAAGCTTCTCAACATCTTTCCAGCGTTTGGTATCCTCTTGTATCCATAGGGGTTGATGTAAAAAAACGAGAGTCCATTTGACATCTCTATTTTCCTCCAATGTTTTTTTAATGTACTCATATTGCTCATCATCAATCGTTCCCCTTCCGGCACCACGTAGATTATCCTCGGAGTTCAGACATAGGAAAAGAACGTCTTTATAAACAAAATGGTAGTACGAGACCCCAAATAGTTCCTTCCATTTTTGTTCCATAACCTCGTTGGTGATATCGTGGTTTCCTGGAACATAAAAAAATGGGGATTCTAATTTTTTGATAAAACCTTGAAACTCTTTCCACTCCGCATTCAGCTGAACCGTATCCCTAGTGTAGCCTTCGATAAGATCACCAACACTCATTACAAATTCGGGTTGCAGCAGATTCAATTTCTCAATTCCTGTTTCAAAAACACCAGGTCTTCTACCCCCAGTTCGGTCCGTTACGATGGCAAATTGAAATTGCTCAGGAGACTCATTCCATTCAATGTGGTTCCACGGTTTTTGTTCTGTGGGAATATCGATGTAAATGGTGGGCTTATCTTGAGCATGGCCCAAAGTCAAAAACAATAAAAGGATAGATAAACAAAAAGAGGGTCTCATGGTTTTGCTTTTGACTAAATTCATCAATCATCCTGAACAAAACCACTTTTTTAGTTTAAGGTTGGGTTACTATTTGATGGTGAATGGGAACACTGTTCTAATTGCGTTCTTCAATATACATTTGGCGTACCTTTTTGAAAAGCTCTGAAGAGTAGACAAAGTTCGTTACAGCTTCATTATCCGTTTTAAAGATTTCTTTGTTGGTGCCCTCCCATTCCTTATACCCATTCTTTAGGAAAATAATTTTCTCTCCGATTTCCATAACCGAGTTCATGTCATGGGTATTAATTACCGTGGTAATATGATATTCTTTGGTGATTTCTTGGATAAGGTTATCGATAAGGATAGCAGTTTTGGGATCTAACCCAGAATTGGGTTCATCACAGAAAAGATATTCAGGATTCATAACGATGGCCCTTGCAATAGCGACCCTCTTTTTCATTCCTCCTGATATTTCCGAAGGAAACTTTTTATGGGCATCCACCAAATTCACCCGCTCCAACACAAAATCGACCCTATCCTGCATTTCGGCCTTGGACTGTTTAGTGAACATTTCCAAAGGAAACATCACATTACCTTCAACGGTCATAGAATCAAATAGGGCACTTCCCTGAAATACCATCCCCATATTTTGACGAAGGTCCCTTTGTTCGTTGATGGAAAGTTCAGAATAGACCTGCCCATTATAGATGATGGTACCTTCCTCAGGCTCAAAAAGTCCCAAGAGGCACTTTAAAAAAACCGTTTTTCCGGAACCACTTTGCCCTATCACTAAGTTTGTCTTCCCTTGTTCAAACTCTGTTGTAATTCCCTTGAGCACATGTGTATCTCCGAACGACTTATGTATGTTTTCTACTTGAATCATTAGCCCAAAAGAAGTTGCGTTAGAATATAGTTCAAAATAATGATGACCACACTGGTCCAAACAAAGGACGTTGTGCTCGCTTTTCCAACTTCGAGTGCTCCTCCCTTCATGTAAAAACCGTGGTAAGAAGGTATCGTGGCGATAACGAAGGCAAAGACTATCGTTTTGATAAAGGCGTAGGTGACATGAAAAGGAATGAAATCCAACTGTAGACCCTTTACAAATTCACCGCTAGGGGCATATCCGCCAAACGCACCTGCAATCCACCCTCCCAAAATACCAATGTACATGGCAATGGCCACCGCAAAGGGGTACATAAACATGGCGATGATTTTCGGAAAAACCAGATAATTCAACGAATTGACACCCATTACCTCAAGCGCATCAATTTGTTCAGTAACCTTCATGGTTCCAATACTCGAAGTGATGTAAGAACCTACCTTTCCGGCCATAATGATTGAGGTGAAGGTAGGGGCAAACTCTAAAATTACCGATTGTCTTGTAGCAAAGCCTATCAAGCTTTTTGGAATTAACGGACTGTTGAGATTGAGTGCAGTTTGAATGGTAACTACCCCGCCGATAAAGAAAGAGATAAAGATGATGATGCCTAAAGACCCGAAAATAAGTTCATCGATTTCCTTAAGAATCAAGGACTTCATGATTGGCCATTTCGTTGGTTTTTTAAATACTTCACGTACCATGATGAAGTATTTCCCAATCGCTTCAAGGTAATTCATGCACCAAAAATAGACTTGCGGCGATAAAAATAAGAATATTGCTTTGCATTTAACCTTCAATTCATTTTTAAAAGTCAATAATAGACTGATGATAAGGTCAAGTTATCTTTGAAAGAATACCCTTCCAGCGATGCTTTCTGATAAAGGCACCTTCTTCGGAGGTTACAAATCTCTCTTTTCCCTTTAAAAGGGCTTGAACGTACCCCCAAACCACCTGTAGATATAATCTTGGACTTTTAGCTTGCCAGGCCATTTTTAAAGCGGCAATTTTGGCTAGAACTATACCGTAGCGCATTTTGTAGAGTGCTTCGCCCTTGGCTTTATAACCTTTTGTGCTATACCCATGACCCGTAGGACGTAAGTGTTTTATCTGTAGTGAATCATCTGTGAGTGTCTCGAAACCATGGAACTTTGCCAAGAGTACATCAATGGTATCCCAACCGACCCCTGAACGTAGGCCACCAATTTTTTCGTAGCACGCTTTAAGGTAGAGCTTTATGGGTCCTCTAATATGAGTGGTATCAGCAATATTTTCATATAACCAGTTTTCTCCCTTTTTTATATAGAGTAGGCCCGAACACATCCCCAATTTCTCGTCGCTATGAAAATGGTTGAGCATGGTTTCGAAATAATTTGGAGGCAAAACAATGTCGGCATCGAACTTTCCAATCAATTCATTTTCGGAAGCATGTGATAAACCATAATTAAAAGCGTCCACCACTTTTTTTCCTGGGATATGCTGATTCTCGGATTTTTGTGTTACTACCGATATCCAAGGATGGTTTTTGGCATAGGTTGAAGCGATTTGGAAGGTTGCATCATCGGAATTATCATCAACAACAATAAGCTCATCAGGGATATGGGTTTGACTCAAAAAAGAATCCAGGCATTCCGCAATGTATGCCTCTTCATTATGGGCTGGGATGATAATGCTTATTCGCATAGGCTAACGCTCGGCATAAACAATGTAGTAGCGAGGTGTGAAAAGACGTAACAAGGGTCGAATCCCAACTTTGTTGGTAGGATTGGTCCATTTTGCTCTGTTCTTGATGGTCCATCCGGCTTTTTCCAAGAGCCAATCAAACTGCCAGTCTTCAAATTCATGATAGTGTCTATCCCAAAGATCAGTTTTACTTCGATATGCTGAGGAAAACCACAGTCGCATAGGTATACTTGCCACCAATTTCTTGGCCTTTATCTCCCTAAGAATGTTGAACGGTGCAACCATATGCTCAAAAATCTCAAAAGCCGTAACTACCTCGGCGTTCGATTTGAGTACGCTTGAAAAGTCAAGATCCAAATCTTCTCCTTTGGTGTTTTCTACAGAGTATCCACTCTCTCTCATAATAATTGAGAAGGGATTATCAACGCCCAAGTCCAAAATGGGTTCGGAAATGGGAATGTGTTTTTGTAAAAAGTTTAAGGTGTGCTTATATCTTTTGTTCGGAAAGTTGTTTTCGTACATCTAATATCGGTAAACGATGGCATTGATATTCATACCAGCGCCAACGCTTGCAAAGATAACAACATCTCCCTTGTTTATGTCATGCCCCTCCAACTCTCCATTTCGAACCAAATCAAAAAGTGTTGGAATGGTGGCTACGGAACTATTACCTAATTTATGGATGCTCATGGGCATTATATCTTCTGGGACTTCTTTGTTATATAAGCGATAAAATCGTTTGATTATGGCCTCATCCATCTTTTCATTGGCCTGATGGATGAATATCTTTTTTATACTGTCAATAGGAACGCCGCTTTCGTCCAGGCATTCCGCCATGGCTTTAGGAACATGTGTACATGCAAACTCATAGATTTTTCTTCCATGCATTTTGATGTACCGGGTATTAGAACATCCATCTTCGTTATAAGTCTTGTCAAAAAACAAATAATAAGCCTCACCGTTGGCATGGGTGACTGATGCATGGCTCAAAATTTCACCATGCTCTGTGTTGGCTTCCAGTATTGCAGCACCGGCGCCATCGGAATAAATCATGCTATCCCTGTCATGCTCATCGATAACCCTTGAAAGAGTTTCCCCTCCTATTACCAAACACTTTTTGGCCATCCCACTTTTTATAAAGGCATTTGCCTGTATCATGCCTTCAATCCAACCAGGGCAACCAAAAATCATATCGTAGGCCACACATTTTGGATTCTTAATGCGCAATAAGTGCTTTACACGGGTAGCCAAACTGGGCAAAGTGTCCCCCTGAATTTTCCCATGCTCAATATTTCCGAAGTTATGTGCAAAAATGATGTAATCCAGTTCCTCTCTGTCAATTCCTGCATCTTCAATTGCTTTTTCCGCTGCAAGATGCCCCAAATCAGAAGTATTTAATTCTGGCCTGGCATATCGTCTTTCCGAAATTCCTGTAATGGACTGGAACTTTTCTATAATGACGGCATTTTCGTATCCGAACTTGTTGCCATCAGTTCCTAAAAACTCGTGATTCAAAAAGTCTTCGTTTTTTGTAACTATCGATGGGATATAACTGCCGGTTCCTGTAATTCCTATTTTCATTCTGAGGTTTTGGGGAAGATAACCCTAAGGTAACGACCTATTATGCATGCATAATAATTTTTACGATACTCAGAGCCCCGATTATTGTTGTTTTCGAAAAAAAGGTATGAATATTTTGTAGATATTCTTGCTTTTCCCCAGTATTTATGGTCTTTTTCTATACTTCAGCGTAGGCCTCTATGGGAGCACAGGTACAAATCAAATTACGATCCCCAAAGGCTTCATCCGCTCTTCGAACTGTGGGCCAGAATTTGTTTTCTGACACGTATGAAGCCGGAAACGCAGCTTTTTTCCTACTATAAGGAAAATCCCAAGAGTCACTTGTAACCATGGTTAAAGTGTGCGGTGCATTCTTAAGAACATTGTTTGGGTCCTCTGCATTCGCTTCTGATATTTCTTCTCGAATGGACAACATGGCCTCACAGAATCTATCCAGTTCCGCTAGGCTTTCACTTTCTGTTGGCTCAATCATTATGGTACCGGCAACGGGGAATGAAACCGTTGGTGCATGAAAACCATAATCCATCAAACGTTTGGCAATATCAGTGACTTCGATTCCGTGCGCCTTAAACGGACGGCAATCAATAATCATTTCGTGGGCCGCTCTTCCTCGTTCACCAGTGTAGAGCACATCGAAACTTCCCCTAAGACGGTCTTTAATATAATTGGCGTTTAGGATAGCAATTTCGGTGGCCTCTGTAACCCCTTTTGCTCCCAACATTTTAATATATCCATAGGAAATTAGACAAGCCAAGGCACTGCCCCATGGAGCTGCTGAAATTGCCGTTATAGCTTGTTCTCCCCCAGTTTGAATTATTGGATTGGAGGGCAGAAAAGGTTTCAGTTGTTCGGCAACACATATGGGTCCGACCCCTGGGCCTCCACCACCATGCGGAATTGCGAAAGTTTTGTGTAGGTTTAAGTGGCAAACATCCGCGCCAATAGCTGCGGGGTTGGTCAATCCGACCTGAGCATTCATGTTAGCACCATCCATATAAACCTGTCCTCCGTGGTCATGAATCAATTGTGTGATTTTTACGATGGAAGACTCGAAGACACCATGCGTAGATGGATAGGTCACCATCAAGGCAGCCAAATTTTCGGAGTGCTGCAGAACTTTGTCTTCTAAATCGGCAACATCGATATTACCGTGCTCATCCGTTTTAGTGACCACAACTTTCATTCCAGCCATAACTGCCGAAGCGGGGTTGGTTCCGTGGGCTGAAGCGGGAATGATACAAATATTGCGATGGTCCTCACCACGGGATTTGTGATAGGCTCGTATCGTCATCAATCCGGCATACTCGCCTTGTGCCCCCGAATTGGGTTGTAAGGAGGTCGCCGCAAATCCGGTGATAACATTCAGTTGTTCTTCAAGCTCTTTAAGTACAATTTGGTACCCTTCGGCCTGATTTAAGGGAACAAATGGGTGGATATTCCCCCAATTGGCCCAACTTAAAGGAAGCATTTCAGAGGCCGCATTCAGTTTCATGGTGCAACTTCCCAATGAAATCATGGAATGGTTTAAAGCCAAATCCTTTCTCTCCAATTTTTTGATGTAACGCATCAACTCCGTTTCTGAATGGTAAGAGTTGAAGACATCATGTTCTAAATATGGAGTATGTCTTTGGAGCCCGGATGGAATCACATGGTTTGAATTGGACTCCAAATCAACAGGTTTAGTTCCGGAAAGCTCCGCAAAACAGGAGACGATTTGTTCCAAATCTTTTCTGGATATACCTTCATTAATGGAGATGGAAATCGTTCCATCTTCGATATAGTTGAAATTGATTTGTTTGTTCTCTGCAATGGTTCTTAGGGTTTCAGTATCGGAAACTTTAAATCGCAATGTGTCAAAATAGGAACTGTTGAGTTGTTCAAAACCTAAGTCTGCTACGGTTTTTGCTAAATCCTTGGCTCCTTGATGAACTTTTTTAGCGATGAATCGCAAACCTTTTGGGCCATGATATACAGCGTACATCCCGGCCATCACGGCCAGCAATACTTGGGCTGTGCAGATATTGGAAGTGGCCTTATCCCTTTTTATATGTTGTTCACGGGTTTGCAAAGCCATGCGTAGGGCGCGGTTACCATCGGTGTCCTTGGTCACCCCGATAATTCGACCAGGGATACTTCTTTTATAGTCTTCTTTGGTTGCAAAAAAAGCAGCATGTGGTCCGCCATAGCCTAACGGAATACCAAACCTTTGGGTAGTGCCCACGACAACATCAACTCCCCATTCGCCAGGAGGGGTTAACAAAACCAGACTTAGGATATCTGCAGCGACCGCAACTTTTATGTTATTGGCTTTTGCTTGTTGTACAAACTCGGAATAGTCATGAACTTGCCCATATTTGCCCGGATACTGTAGCAATGCTCCAAAAAAATCAGGGGAGAAATTGAAATCTTCATGATTTCCAACGACCAATTCAATTTCCAATGGCACCGACCTGGTCTGAAGCAAGCTTAGGGTTTGTGGTAAAACTTCTTCGGAAACAAAAAATTTGAGTACACCTTCTTTCTTTTGCTGTCGACTTCTCACGTCGAACAACATGGTCATGGCCTCGGCAGCAGCAGTGCTCTCATCCAAAAGGGAAGCATTAGCGATTTCCATTCCTGTCAAATCACAGACCATCGTTTGAAAATTTAGCAGTGCTTCCAACCTACCTTGTGCAATTTCAGCCTGATAGGGAGTATAGGCCGTATACCAACCTGGATTTTCAAGAATATTTCTTTTGATTACGGAAGGGACTAATGACTCATGGTATCCCATCCCGATACAGCTTTTAAAAACCTTGTTTTTTCTGGAAAGGTCCTCCAAGTGATTCAAAAACTCATGCTCGCTGATACCCTCGGGAAGATTCAATGGAGATTTCAAGCGAATCTCATCAGGAATCGTTTCATCAATCAATTGCTCCATGTTTTCGACGCTGATAGTGTCAAACATTTTTGGAAGGTCATTGTCGGTAATTCCGATATGCCTCGAAGCGAAAACCTCTGTATTCATAGTCATTTTTATAAAGTCCACAAAATTAGCGATAAATTCAATGAAAAAGGCCAATTTTGGCTAAGGTCGGGTCAAAGTTGTTAACCGTAAATTAACGCTTGTACAAGCAAGGAAAGTTTTGTTGAATGCGGATGCTTAAAGTATTTTTTGACTTTTATTTGGACGCCAGTATCCATGTGGGTTTGGCCGTTACGGCCTTGGTTTTGGCAACTTCTCTTTTGTTAAACATTCCAGTTGAAAACCCGCTATTGGGCTTTTCACTTTTTTCCACTATAGTGTGCTATAACTTTATCAAATATGGAGTAGAGGCCAAAAAGTATGTGATTGTGTCAAAAACCTATCACAAGAGGATTCAGGTGTTTAGTTTTTTAAGTTTTTTTCCTGCTATTTGGTTTGCTGTTCAGCTTAACCAGAAAGTGTGGATAACTGTTCTTGGTCTGAGCATTTTATGCTTGTTGTATGCCATACCCTTCTTTCCAAAAACAAGAAATTTGAGAAATCTTGCTGGTTTCAAGATTTATATTGTAGGATTGGTGTGGGCTGGTTTTACAGTTTTGTTACCTGTTTTTCAAGAAAAGATACGAATGGACTGGGATGTGGGTATTCTTCTTGTACAACGGTTCCTGTTGGTAATCATTTTGATGCTTCCCTTTGAAATACGAGACATGGAAACGGATTTTGAAAAACTGAGGACCATTCCCCAAATTATCGGAATCCGGAGTACCACAATTTTAGGAGTTGTGCTCACGCTTCTTTTTGTACTGCTCACCCTTTTTAAGGATTATCTTACCCAGCAAGAAATGGTATCCAAGATTCTGTTAGGAGCCGTTTTGATACCTATGCTTTTAGCGTCCAAAAAAAAACAATCCAAGTACTTTACGTCCTTTTGGATTGAGGCCATACCGATTTTCTGGGTGATTTCAATTGTAGTTCTGAGGGAATTGAGCTAGAAGTGTTCTTTTAGCCTTTTCTTCATATCGTCTTTGTCATCCTCCGATAAGGTATCCAAACCGGCACGTTCGCAAAGAGAAGTAAGCTTTTTGTTTTTTGCAGAGAATTCAGCACACTCCTTGCTAAGCAGTAAATATATATTGAGTTGTAGTAATTCCCACCAGGTAGCTTCTCCATACTGACTTTTGGTGCAAATCTGTTTTGCTCTTTCAAGAGATATTTTCATACG
>NZ_JANQIH010000233.1 GCF_028282265.1 Allomuricauda sp. | reverse complement strand
AAACCCGGATACTTTCTGAACGAGCTTGACTGATTTAAGAAAAATGCTTGTTGATCAAAACCCTGAACTTCAAATCAGATAATGGTTTTTGTGCCGTATCGGTGACATTGGGATTGGAAAGGGCCAACTCAGTAGTTTCCTTGACATCTAAAGCAGTTAGCATAACCACAATGACATTCTTCTTAAATTCTTCATCAAACTTCTTTTCAAAGGTGTCTAGAAACTCCCAACCATTCATTATGGGCATGTTGGTATCCAAGATGAGAAGGCAAGGCATGCTTTCCTCCTGACCGCCGCGCTCCAAGAAATCTATGGCCTCTTTTCCATTGTGGACCACATTGACAGGAAGGTCATTGTCGAGCTGTTTTACAAAGAACCTGTTCAAAAAGTTGGTGGTCTCGTCATCATCAACGAGAAGTACAGACTTCAACTTTTTCAAAATATAAGATTTTTCTGATAGTATGATTATTTAAATAAACGTACGAAATATCTTATTATTTTAAACCCTTTACACTACTTTTATTTCACCAACTTATTAAGGGTCTCCCCATTTTCCCCAATAACTCATTTGTTTTACTGAAATGTTGATTGCCAAACCAAAGGCCTCTGTTAGCACTTAAAGGTGAAGGATGACCCGATGTAAGGATATGATGCTTTGACTTATCAATAAGGGCGGACTTTCTTTTGGCAAAACCTCCCCAAAGCAGAAAAACTAGACCTTCAAGCTCACTTGAAAGTGTTGTGATTACCGCATCTGTAAACTGCTCCCAACCTTTATTTTGATGACTTCCTGCCTGATGCGCTCTTACGGTCAAGGTCGCATTTAAGAGCAAAACCCCCTGCTCTGACCACCGTTCTAAATTTCCACTTTTAGGATAAGGAGTCCCGACATCCACCTTGATTTCCTTGAAAATATTTACCAGTGAAGGCGGGTGAGTTATCCCATCCTTTACTGAAAAACAAAGTCCATTGGCCTGATTTGGACCATGGTACGGGTCTTGGCCAATGATAACCACTTTAGTTTCATAAAAGGGACAGTGGTCAAAAGCCGCAAATATGTCCTTCCCCTTTGGATAACACGTATGACGGGTGTACTCGTTTTTAACAAAATCCACCAACTTTTCAAAATAGGGTTTTTCAAATTCTGATTGCAACTGTGTTTTCCAACTGGGCTCAATGCTTACCTTCATAATGTGAAAATAGATATTAAATTGTTTTTGTCACAACAGTCTTTGAAAGGAAGTGTAAAACCAATATTTTAGAAAAACAATTTAAAAGCGAAAACCAACCTTGCATGCAAATCAATTACCAAATAGTCTATCTAAAAAAACTGTTTCCCCTGCGGATAAGTCGCGGTGTTCGGGATGGCCAATCTAATTTATTTGTTTCCGTTACCGATGGAACACACACGGGTTGGGGGGAAACCTCCCCTGGAGAATCAGAGGGTGCAGCAACCGCAGAAGAAGCCCAAGTCCAATTGGAAAGGTTTTGTTCCACAGAATTAAATATGAACTCTCCCTTTACTGTTCATAGGCTTGCAAGGCAATCAAAAGTAGCGCCTTGTGCCCTAGCTGCTTTGGATATGGCACTTTGGGACCTAAAGGCAAAAAAAGCAGGATTCCCACTTTATCAGCTTTTGGGTTTTCCCAAACCGAAGGTCCCTACCTCAATTACCATAGGGATTATGTCACCCGAAGAGGCAAGGGAACGTCTACCCCTGATTTTGGAAAAGCAGGAGATAAGAACCCTTAAGGTCAAATTGGGAAGCACGGAAGGTATTGAAGCAGATAAGGCGATGTACCAAGAAGTGATGCAATACCATAAAAAATATCCTATTTCAATCCGGGTGGATGCAAATGGAGGTTGGAATGTGGAAGATGCCCAACACATGATGTCATGGCTGGCCCAAAGGGATTGCACCTATGTAGAACAACCCCTTAAAGAAGGAAATGAAAAAGATTTACCTTACTTATTCAAAAACAGACCATTACCTATTTTTATTGATGAGTCCTGTCGTTTCGCGGAAGATATTCCAAAATGGGCAGAATATGTGGATGGTGTAAACCTGAAATTAATGAAATGCGGTGGAATTACGGGTGCACTTCAAATCATTTCAACAGCAAAAGCCTTTGGATTAAAAACAATGATCGGCTGTATGGGTGAAACCTCCATTTCCATTGCGGCGGGAGCCTCAGTTTCTGGAATGCTGGACCATATTGATTTGGATTCACATCTTAATTTAAATCCCGACCCGTGCGAAGGAGCACCACTGGTCAATGAAATTATAACCCCGTCTGAAAATGCTGGACACGGTGGCAGATTTAGACAATCGTTTCTTTCCTTAACCTAATTTTCGAAGATGTTCGATTCTCAACAAGCTATTTGTATTTATATGGAAGGGGCCTTAGACCATGATTCAGGCAAAATGGGCTTTGGACTCATGCGCTTTTCCAAACACCCTATCGTTTGTGTCATCGACTCAAAATTTCAAGGCAAGACGGTTCAAAAAGCCATTGGACTTCCTTATGACATACCGGTTGTGGGCACAATAGATGAGGCTATTGCAAAAAATGCTGAAATCATGGTTCTGGGTATAGCACCTAGTGGGGGTAAATTTCCAGAAGCTTGGGACCATCCAGTTTCTGTGGCACTTTCCCAAGGATTGTCCCTTATTAATGGGCTGCATGATGATTTAAATGCTCGATTCGGTCATTTACTAAAGGAAAATGTGATATGGGATGTGAGAAAACCTAAACCCTCCTACCCTATAGCCACAGGAAAGGCAGCTCGATTGACCAATCAAAGGATACTGATGGTCGGTACCGACATGGCTTCGGGTAAAATGACGGCCGGACTAGAGCTTTACGCCGCATTAAATAACATGGGGCTCAATGTGGGCTTTGTTCCCACAGGTCAAATAGGAATCACTTTAATGGGAAAAGGTATTCCGTTGGATGCCATTAAGGTGGACCAAGCAGCTGGAGCAGTGGAAGAGGCTGTTTTGGAGGAATCTGACAAGGATATAGTTATTATTGAGGGACAAGGATCACTGGCCCATCCTGGTAGCTCCGCTACCCTACCTCTGATTCGGGGTACTCAACCCACACATTTTATTTTGTGTCACAAGGCCGCTTTTGACCATCTGAGATACCCTGTTTCACACATATCTATTCCACCTTTGGATGAGTTCATAAAACTCAACGAAGCTGTGGCGAGTGTATGTGGCTCCCAGACCAAGGCGAAGACATTGGGAATCGCTTTGAATACAGCTGGTTTGGATGAAGAATCGGCCAATTTGAAAATAGTCGAAATCGAAGGGGTTACCCAACTTCCGACGACCGATGTGGTTAGGTTTGGGACAGAAAAGTTGGTCAATGCGCTAAAAGCTTAACCTAACAATTCCATCGGATTACACAAAAGTCCAGCATGTTCAAAAGTCCTTAGGTTTAGATTTCCAAATGAGGTCTTAACCTCGTACCTTTTAACACGTTTTGCCAGTAGATAAATTAACTTCTAAAACATGACCGATTTACAGATTGCCAAAGAAATCCAGCTCAAGCACATAACCCATATCGCTGAAAAGTTTAGTATCCATCCAGATGAGATTGAAATGTATGGGAAGTACAAAGCAAAGCTTCCCTTGAAAGCCATCGACAGAGATAAAGCCGCAAAAAGCAATTTGATTCTAGTTTCCGCAATTTCGCCCACTCCCGCGGGTGAAGGAAAAACAACCATGTCCATTGGTCTGTCCGAGGGTTTAAATCGATTGAATAAAAAGACCACGGTGGTCTTAAGGGAGCCTTCTCTTGGTCCTGTGTTTGGTATCAAGGGAGGTGCCACAGGGGGCGGATATTCCCAAGTGCTGCCCATGGAAGACATCAACCTGCATTTTACAGGAGATTTTTCAGCAATTGAAAAAGCGCACAATCTACTTGCTGCATTAATTGACAATAACATACAAAGCAAAACCAATTCTTTGCGTATTGATGCAAGGACCGTAAGTTGGAAAAGGGTTGTGGATGTTAACGACCGAGCTTTGCGCCATGTCATCGTAGGTCTGGGCGGAACCACATCTGGGGTTCCCAGGGAAACTGGTTTTGATATCACAGCCGCTTCTGAGATTATGGCCATTCTTTGTTTGGCTGAAAACTTGAGCGATTTAAAAGAGCGTTTGGGAAATATTTTCGTTGGATATACCTTCGATAAACAACCTATTTACGCAAGAGACCTCAAGGCCCAAGGCGCCATGACCGCCTTATTGAAAGATGCGATAAAACCAAATTTGGTTCAGACCATTGAAGGGAATCCGGCTATCATACACGGTGGGCCGTTTGCCAATATAGCCCAAGGTACCAACTCGGTCATTGCTACTTTAATGGGTATGTCCCATTCCGATTATACGGTAACCGAAGCTGGTTTCGGTTTTGACCTCGGAGCAGAGAAATTCTTTGACATAAAATGTCAAAGTGCAGGCTTAAAACCAAAAGTGGTTGTTCTTACCGCTACCATTCGCGCTTTAAAGTACCATGGTGGGGCGGACTTAAAATCTCTGACGGAGCCAAACGTCGAAGCTTTGAAAAAGGGTTTGCCGAATCTCGAAAAGCATCTTGAAAATATTTCCAAATTCAACGTTACCCCCGTGGTGTCCATAAATAGATTCTTAACTGATACGGATGAGGAGGTCGCTGTAATTGAAGAATTCGCGAAAATGAAGGGAGTGCGCGTTGCATTAGCAGAAGTTTGGGCCAAAGGTGGAGAGGGTGCCATTGACTTAGCCAAAAAAGTAATCGATATTATTGAATCAGACACTTCTGATTTTAAACCTTTATATGGATGGAAGTCAGGTGTAACCGATAAAATCGAAACCATAGCGAAGGAAATCTATGGGGCAGAACATGTGGATTACACCGCTAGGGCAAAGGCACACTTACGAAAAATCTCCAACTTAGGTCTTGAGGATTTGCCGGTCTGTATTGCGAAAACACAGAAATCGTTGTCGGATAACCCTAAACTTTTAGGGCGTCCAAAGGATTTTATTATAACCGTGAGGGAAATTGAAATTGCAGCGGGAGCAGGCTTTTTAATTCCTATTACCGGAGATATTATGCGAATGCCAGGTTTACCTGCGCATCCTGCTTCAGAAGGGATGGATATCAATGATGATGGCGAGATAGTCGGGCTGTTTTAGATTTCTGATTTCCCTGAAATTTGATGCCTGTATTCAAGTAAGACGAAGCCTTCTTTTTCAGCTACATCCCAAAATCCTATCTTTGCGCTGCTAGAAAAAGACCATGCAGCAGATTCATCCAAAAACCCTCCAGGATTTAGAGTTCCCAACCGTATTGGAACAGATTTCGGCTCGATGCAATACTGAAATGGGGAAGGAAGCGGCTTTGGTCATTTCTCCTTTCATAGACAAGGAACAATTACTGAATGTATTGGGACAGACATCGGAGTATCTTTCATCCTTCAGCAATGAAAACCGAATTCCCAATCATGGTTTTGATTCCATCAACGGAGAACTGCGACTGCTCAACATCGAAAATACCACTTTAGAGGTTTCCGGCTTTCGAAGAATTTCATCGATATGTTCTACCCTCTCGCTACATAAAAAATTTCTAAAGAAGTTCAAGGAGTATTATCCGCTGCTATTTGATTTTTCTGAAAAATGGGAAGAAAACAAATCCATTCCCGAGGAGGTAGGTAACGTAATTGATAAGTTCGGGGAAGTACGTGATAATGCTTCTCTTGATTTGAAGTATATCCGACAACAAATTAATTCAGTTCGGGGTAAAATCAACCAAAGTTTCGGAATGGCCCTGCAACGATACCAATCCTCTGACTTCTTGGATGAAATTCGGGAATCTATTGTGGAAAATAGAAGGGTACTCGCGGTAAAGGCCATGCACAGACGTAAAGTCAAGGGTACGGTGATGGGTTCTTCCAAAACTGGCAGTATCGTCTATATCATTCCAGAAGCCACATTGACTTATACGCGAGAGTTGAACAATTTGGAGTATGACGAAAAAGAAGAAATTCAACGCATTTTAAAGGGATTGACGGATTTCATTCGCCCCAACGCTCAGTTACTTTCAGATTATCAAAACTATTTGATTCATATTGATATAACCGCAGCGAAGGCAAAATATGCTTCAGAAATGAATGCGCTATTACCGGAAATCAATGATGAAAAGCATTTGAATCTCAGAGATGCCTACCATCCCCTACTCTATCTTTCAAACAAAATTAAAGGTGAAAAAACCTGGCCCCAAACGATTTCCCTCCATCCAGAAAATAGAATCATTGTAATCTCTGGTCCCAACGCTGGGGGCAAAAGTATCACACTAAAAACCATTGGTCTTTTACAAGTGATGTTACAGAGCGGAATCCTAATTCCTGTTCATGAAAGAAGTTCAGTTTGTTTGTTTGATAGAATTCTTACTGACATTGGCGATAATCAATCCATAGAAAATCATTTGAGCACCTATAGCTATCGTCTTAAAAACATGAATGCCTTTTTGAAAAAATGCAATAACAAAACCCTGTTTTTGATAGATGAATTTGGGACCGGCTCGGACCCCGAACTCGGAGGAGCTTTGGCCGAAGCTTTTTTGGAGGTTTTCTACGAGCGCGGAGCTATTGGGGTCATTACCACCCACTATGCCAATTTAAAGGCGTTGGCCGATGAATTGCCCAATGCAACCAACGCCAATATGCGGTTCAACTCAAAAACCTTGGAGCCCACTTTTCAATTGGTCTTAGGTGAAGCAGGGAGCTCATTCACTTTTGAAGTGGCCCAAAAAAATGGCATTCCCTACAATCTCATCAATAAAGCGAAGAAGAAAATTGAGCGTGGGAAAGTCCGATTTGATGCCACCATTGCCAAACTCCAAAAAGAAAGAAACAAGATGGCCCAAACGGGTTCCCGCTTGCAAGAAGAGGAAAGCAAAGCCCGGGAAGAAGCCGAAAAATTGGAAAAGCTTAACGCCAAGGTCAAGAGCAAGCTTGAAAATTATCAAGAGCTATATGACCACAATCAACGCATGATTCAATTGGGGAATAAGGTCAATACCGCTGCGGAGAACTACTTTGTAAACAACAAGAAACGACCATTGATTTCTGAATTGCTGAGAATTGTAGAAACGGAAAACAGTAAGCGCAAAAAAACAACGGCAAAACAGACCAAGGCCAAACAGGCTCAACAAAAACAGGTAGCCCAAGAGCTGGAAAAGAAAATTGTGAAGGTCCGCCAAGAGAAGAAAGTCGAAAAAAAGAAAGCAGAGAAGGCCGAAAAGAACAAACCCAGACCTGTTTTTAAAATTGGAGACCGGGTTCGCATGTTTGATGGCAAAGCCGTGGGTAGTATCGACACGCTGGAAAAAGGAAAAGCTGTAGTGAATTATGGTATGTTTACCACCCAGGTCAGCGTGGATCAGTTGGAACTTGTAGAAGCGAAAAAGTAACCCTGTGTGTCATTCCTGCGAAAGCAGGAATC
>NZ_JANQIH010000115.1 GCF_028282265.1 Allomuricauda sp. | reverse complement strand
GGTCTGCATTCCTGCAATTTTGCCTTGATGCAAGGCAATTCCACCAATCAACTGTACATCGTAGTGAACCATGTCCCAGGTAACTTCCTTACCCGCGGCGTCCCAAGAATTTTTCCAAATGGCCTTGTCCCCCTCCAATGTCACGTAGTCCTTTGAACCCGAAAGAAAGCGATCAAATTCTGTGGCGGTTACAGCTAAGGTTTCATTATGGGCAAAGCGTTTGGCAGTTTCTTTTACCACGGCAAATGCTTCGGGAAGAATACGCTCAAGTGTTGTTTCGGTGGTTTTATAAGCTTCTTCGTTAAGCTTGTCTATTTCAGAATAAATTTCCTCATTGCGGTCAATGTCGGATGAGTTTTGGACTTCTTCAGTAAGCGCTCCAATTTTATCATCAATTTCTTTGCGCTCTTCTTTTATTTGTGACTTGAACGAAGTTGTTTTCTCACGAAGTTCATCCAAGGTAATCCCCTCTAGTTGTTGTTCAAAGGATCTTATTTCTTTTACCAAAGGTTGTAAGGCCTTTACGTCTTTTTCCGATTTATCTCCAACAAAAACCTTCAGTACGGAATTAATAAAGCTCATGAATTGTTTTTCTTTTGGTTTGCAAAAGCTGTTCCATTGTCAAAAGAAGGGGAAAAGCCTTCGCAAGGCTGTCAAAATTACATAAAAAAAAGCCTCAGAAGAGACTTTTTGGTTAGGATTGTTCTATGCGAAATCAATACTCATCCTCGTTCCAGAGGTAATCTTCTTCGGTAGGATAATCTGGCCAAATCTCTTCAATGGACTCATATACTTCACCACCTTCTTCTTCCATGGATTGAAGGTTTTCAACCACCTCCAGAGGAGCGCCTGTTCTAATCGCGTAATCAATAAGTTCGTCCTTGGTGGCCGGCCACGGAGCGTCACTTAAGTATGAGGCTAGTTCTAATGTCCAGTACATAGTAACGGTTTGATTTTAAAATTTTTGCAAAAATAATTTTTAAACTCAATTAGTCAAGTAAAATCAGAATTATTTAAAAATTATTTTGACTTCATTAAAACTGAAACGTCAAAAAAACGATTTTATTAGTCCAACTTTTCAGGAATCCACTTCACTTCTTGAGCTTTTAGTTGCTTTGACAACATTCGTGCCAACACAAAAAGATAGTCAGAAAGGCGGTTGACATAGGCAATTACGTTGTCAGGAACAGGTTCTTTTTCGTGCAGATAGGATATCATACGCTCAGCACGACGGCAGGTAGTGCGCGACATATGACAGTATGACACGGTGGTGTGGCCTCCAGGAAGTATAAAATGGGTCATGGGAGGTAGTTCCTCGTTCATTCTATCGATTTCTTTTTCCAAAAGTTCAATATCCTCAGCATTGATACGTGGAATTTTAAGTCGACTATCTTTTTTGGGCTCGGTGGCCAAAATGGCCCCAACTGTAAAGAGTTTATTTTGGATTGCTATGAGTATTTCCTTCGAATGGTTGTCAATATCTTGATCGCGAACAAGACCCAATACAGAGTTCAGTTCATCAATTGTACCATAACTCTCTATTCTTATATGATGTTTTGGTACGCGCGCACCGGTAAACAGGGCCGTGATACCCTTATCCCCAGTTTTGGTATAGATTTTCATAGTTCTTGAAGTGTGGTTTAGGGGCAGGCCTTACTTTTCATGTCTTCGCTTGCCCTCCATAAATTTTCTGGACCTTCTTCGTTTTCGTCCTCTTTTGTTGTTGAAAAAAATAACAAAGTAAATAATTGCCAAAGCTCCCAGAACAATGTAGACGGTGTAATTCATAATTGAACAATTGACAAACTAAAGTTACTTTTTTAAATTCTAATGCGGAAATGCTGTTTCACTTGTTCTTTTCGGAGGAACACTAATCCGCAGTAATAGAGGTCGATGCTTGCGGTAATTTTTTTCAATTCAACGACTTGGGACCAATTATGGGATGATTCACGGCTGAGATGAATCCCATTGAAGATGACCATTGAGTCATTATGAAGCCCTTCTTGCTTCAGAAGGGTAATCCAATCATATTGAAAATCATTCTCAAAATAAACAATGTCATTAATTTGAGATGAAAAATCAATCTCGGGAAACGCTCTTTTAATCTGTTCTGCCAGTTCGGTACTTCCTATAATTTTTATCTTTTTTGCCTTAAAATATTCAATACCCTTTAGAAGTACATCCTGCGTTTTGTTTTTATGCTTTCGAGGTTTTGAATAGAGACATTTCGTGGTAAGATCATAAACGAATGGCGAGTGGATGCCATGTTCATTGGTAGATTTCACCAAAAACCTAAGGTATGCCGTGAATTGGTGCATACTATCCTTCAAGAATTGATGATAGCTCGAACCAACGCTCGGTCTTTTCCTCTATGGAATCGGAAAGTTCTTTTAGTTTGATGGAAAGCTCCTTGATTACCTCTCCAGTCAGGGAATCATCAGAAAACCTGTTCTGCAGCACTTCCTTTTCTTCTTCCAACTTTTGGATTTCCTTTTCCAAGTTTCGGTACTCTTTCTGTTCATTGTAGGAAAGCTTTCCGGTATTGTCACGCTGTTTCCAATCCTTTTTCTCCTCCTTTTCCTTAACGGTTACTTTGTTTTCTCTTTCCTCAATAATTCCATTTCCCTTAAAGACAAATAAGTGGTCTACAATTTTGTCCATAAAGTAGCGGTCGTGTGAAACAATGACCAAACATCCTGGAAAATCCAAAAGGAAGTTTTCCAAAACATTCAGGGTAACAATATCAAGGTCGTTGGTAGGCTCGTCCAAAATCAAAAAGTTTGGATTTTTAATCAAAACGGTGCACAGATACAGTCGTTTCCGTTCGCCACCACTCAACTTTTCAACATAGTCATATTGTTTTTTACGGTCAAAAAGAAAACGTTCCAAAAGTTGTTGCGCGGAAATTTGCTTTCCCTTTTTTAGTGGAATAAAATCTCCAAACTCCCTGATGACCTCGATTACTTTTTGGCCATCTTTTACCTCAATTCCATTTTGGGTGTAATACCCGAACTTGATGGTGTCGCCAACTACAATTTTTCCCTCATCGACGGTTTCATTTTGGGTAAGCAGATTTAAAAAAGTAGACTTTCCCGTCCCATTGGTGCCGATAATGCCCACACGCTCACCCTTGGTAAAATTGTAATCAAATTTGGATAGTATGGTCGTATCGCCAAAAGATTTTGAGACCCTATGCATTTCTAGGATTTTGCTGCCTAACCGTTCCATGTTCAACTCGAGTTGTACCTCGTGTTCTGCCCTTCTTTGATGTGCCTTCTTCTTTATCTCAAAAAAATCATCGATTCTAGACTTGGATTTTGAAGTTCTTGCCTTGGGTTGTCTTCGCATCCAGTCCAATTCTTTTTTGAAGAGAATCTTGTTCTTGTGCTGTTCTACGGCTTCCCTTTCTTGACGTGCTTCTTTTTCTTGAAGGTAATAGGAGTAATTGCCCTTGTAGCCATAAAGCTGATTGTTTTCAAGCTCGAGAATTTCGTTGCAGACGCGTTCCAAAAAATAGCGGTCGTGTGTGACCATAAACAGGGTTAGGTTCTCTTTGGAGAAATAAGATTCCAGCCATTCGATCATCTCCAGGTCGAGATGGTTGGTGGGTTCATCTAAAATTAAAAGATCGGGTTTGCTCAGAAGAGCATTCGCCAAAGCAAGTCTTTTCTTTTGACCTCCTGAAAGCGAGCCTATTTTTGCCTCTAGATTTGTCAATTGAAGTTTGAAGAGGATTTGCTTGTACTGCGTTTCAAAATCCCAGGCGTTATGGCGGTCCATGGCTTCAAACGCCTTTTGATAGCGTTCGGTGTCGTGGCTTTCCGACACCGCCAGTTCATATTCTTCAATAACCTTTAATATGGCATTGTCGGTTTTAAAAATGGCTTCTTCAACCGTAATCTTTGGGTCAAAATAGGGGTCTTGTTCCAAGAAAGCAATGTGAATCCCCTTACGGGATGTAACTTGACCAGAATTTGGTTG
>NZ_JANQIH010000074.1 GCF_028282265.1 Allomuricauda sp. | reverse complement strand
CGGGTTCCCCCATTGGTGGTTACATCGTGCCCTGCATGTAAAGCATTTGTAGAAAATTTTTGATCACTCATGACTTTAGTTTTTTAGATTAAAATTGATAAACATAAAAGTCAAACCTTTTCCTGCCATTGCTAGGAAAACGAAATCAAAAAGTTAAAAAGAAAGAGTGTCGAAATGATTCGATCTGTTGTTATCTATTCCAAATTTTGTGGTTACAAAAGTCCGGATAGAATGTAGCACCTTCTTTGCACAGGGGAACAAAGGGTTGCTAAGGCTTCATAGGGTCTATTCCCTCCACCTTTCTTGATAACTAGTCAATACGTGTTTGAACTTCGAAACAAATATAGAGTTAGATTTTTTGAAAATCCTAATAATTTTCAAAATATTAGGATTTGTGATATTTTAAAACTTCTAAGTTTAAACGATTTCAACACTAAAAAACCTTCCGTTCAACCTTGAAGTCAATTTAATGGTTGCATAACATAAAAGGATTAGGGAAAACCTATTTTCAGCTGGTATTCATTAAACCTTAGCTATGAAAAAGAAAATTCTACTAGGTCTGGTCACATTACTAGCGTACAGTTGCGACCCGGTATCTGACATGGAAGCTGATATTTCCAATACCACTTCTCAAAACTTGTCCATACGTTTTGTGTCATCAACTTTTGCTGAGGACACCAAAACTCTGGAAATAGAATCAGGGGAGACCATTTTGTTTCAACAAGCTACTTCCACAACAGGAAGCTTTCTGGAACCTTCATTGATTCAATTCGATTCCATCTACATTCAAGATACATCCGAGGAAGTTCTTAAAATCTTCAAACCTGACACTCCAGGGAAGAACATCTATGATATTGATGCTTTCTGGAATGCCCGTGAACCATCGAAAAGACTATATTTCTATGAATACCAGATTACCAATGAGGACATTCAGTAATTGTTCTGAACTACTACTGTAGTACTGAAAATTCGATACTGGAATCGGTGAACACTGTATGTGTCTGCGTTCTGAAATCCTCCTCTTTTGCCTTAAATATGTTTTCCACATAAGTCTGCGGATTCAAATCAATTAGGGGAAACCACGTACTTTGAACTTGAATCTGCAATTTGTGCCCTTTCTTAACGGTGTGGAAAACGTCTTGAAGTTTAAATGAAACCTCGGTCTTTTTATTGGGCGTAAAAGGTTCTGGTTCAGAAAAACTATTGCGAAAGCGACCTCGCATTACTTCGCTCCTCACCATTAAATGGTAGTTGCTCAACTTAAGGTGGTCTTGCATTTCCTCATTGGTCTCGGCATTTGATGGGTGAACATCAATAATCTTCACGACCCAATCCGCTGCTGTACCGGTAGTAGCAACCTTAAGGTTTGCCATTATGTCCCCAGCCAAGGTAAGGTCCTCTTCCAAAACATCGGTTTCGAAAATTAAAACGTCAGACCTACGTGCTGCGAATCTTTGGTCATCGGTCATATACTTTCTTGGTGTGAAAACGGTCTTGACATCCTCAGAATAAGGCACTGGTTTTTTCACATCGCTTATAAATTCAATACCCGTTAGACTTTCTGATTCTTCGGTCAATTGCTGGTTTTCTGAAAGAAAAAAGGTCTTTTTAACTCTTTCCTTCGGAGGCCATTCGTCAAAGGTTTTCCATTCCCTGTTTCCAGAATCGAAAACGTACGCCTCAGGCAATCCTGTGTTTCCGTCTCCCTCCTCTTTTAGAAAGTGATTGAAGAATTTGGTCTCTATGTTTTTTTGATAAAACTCTGAAATGGAGTCTCCAAAATAATAGTTGCCAACAGAGGTTCTCCCGTTTCTACGCGCCCAGCCTCCGTGGTCCCAAGGTCCGAAAACCATGGAATTGTAATTACCTTCATTGTGTTCCTCAATGTTTTTGTAGGTTTCCAAAGGACCGTACAAATCCTCTGCATCAAACCACCCCCCCACAATCATAGTAGCGACATGACTTTTTACATTTTTCAAATGTTGGATGAGTCCCCTACTTTGCCATAATTCATCATAATTGGGATGCTCTTTCAACTCATTCCAGAAAAAATCATCAGTAACTCCTTCCGGTCTTATTTTGGGAGTATCGGCGGTTTCGTATTCAAAAAAGGAATTCAGGTTTTCCAAAGGTCCGGCATCAAGAAAAAATTGATATTGGTCCTCAGTACCCACATCTGGAAAATCATACCATGCTGTATCTATCGGGCTATCGTTATTGGGCCTTGGCGTACCAAATAGGGAAGTCACCTTAAAATAGCTCAACAGATATGCGCCGTTGTGATGAAAATCATCAAAAAAGAAGTCCCCGATACATGCTTGCGGTGAAGCTGCTTTCAAGGCCGGGTGGGCATCCACTGTGGCATAGGTTGCATAAAAGCCTGGATAAGAAATTCCCCAAACACCGACTCGGCCGTTGTTGTTTTCAACATTATTTACCAACCACTCAATGGTATCATAGGTATCGGAGCTTTCATCAATATCTTGATTTGATGTTTTATTGGGTTTGTAGGCCCTCATGTTCTCATAATGCCCTTCGCTCAACCATCTACCACGAACATCTTGGTAAACCACATGATATCCTTCTTGCATCATGTGAATATTGGGTCCAATCTGCTCTTTGAACTGCCCTTCACCATAAGGTCTGGAGCTGTATGGGGTTCGCTGCATAACAATGGGATACTCCTTTGAAGTATCCTTAGGTGAATAAATTGTAGTATGGAGTTTTACACCATCGCGCATTTCAATATCCACTTCCACTTTCGTATAATGCTCGGCAACATAATTTGCTTCAACAGTATCTTTCCGGACTGTTTTTTTGCAAGAAGAAATAAATACCGAGAATAAGAGTAGGGTAATAAAAAAACGCGAGTTAAGCTTCATGGTCAAAATGAATTTTAATTTGCCCTAAATCTACAAAGAAATCTTATGTTGGTTTTACCACAAAAAGTGTGTCTAGGATAAATCAAAAGCAACCTTTACCTCCTGAATCATATCCAACTTTTCCCATGTAAAGAGCTCTACTTCTTTCTCAACTTTTCCGTTGTAGGGAGATTCGAAGACCTTCTTCACAATCGTGGGTTGTTTGCCCATATGGCCATATGCAGCAGTTTCCAGATAAATTGGGTTTCGTAGCTTAAGACGGTCTTCAATGGCAAAAGGTCTCATATCAAACAACTCAGCAGCTTTTGCCGCAATCTCTCCATCCGAAAGGTTAACATTGGCAGTTCCATAGGTGTCGACAAAAATTGAGGTGGGTTCAACAACTCCTATGGCATAGCTTACTTGTACCAATATTTCATCTGCGACTCCGGCAGCAACCAAATTTTTGGCTATATGTCTGGCAGCATATGCAGCACTTCTATCAACCTTGCTTGGATCTTTACCGCTAAATGCCCCACCACCATGGGCTCCCTTTCCTCCATACGTATCTACAATAATCTTTCTTCCTGTCAAGCCAGCGTCACCATGTGGCCCGCCGATCACAAACTTTCCAGTAGGATTAATATGATATTTAATTTTGTCAGTGAAAAGCTTCTGGGTTTCTCCGGGTAAGAGTTTTTTTACTTCTGGAATGAGAATGTTTATGATATCGTCTTTTATTCTGGATAGCATTTTTTCATCCGTATCGAACTCATCATGTTGTGTGGAAACAACAATAGTATCTATTCGCTGCGGAACATTGTCATCGGAGTATTCAATGGTTACTTGTGCCTTGGCATCGGGTCGGAGATAGTTAATTCGTGTACCTTCTCTTCTTAAGTTTGCCAAAACCTGAAGAATTTTATGCGAGATATCCAATGCCAGAGGCATGTAATTCTCTGTCTCCTTAGTAGCGTAACCAAACATCATACCTTGATCTCCAGCGCCCTGTTCTTCTTTGGTGGAACGGTCCACACCTTGGTTAATATCCTGGGATTGCTCATGAATCAATGAAATTACCCCACAAGAATCTCCGCTAAACTGATATTCTCCTTTCGTATATCCGATTGTGTTTATGACTTCACGTGCAATTTGTTGAACATCCAAATAGGTATGGCTTTTTACCTCTCCGGCAAGTACGACTTGACCTGTGGTAACCAATGTTTCACAGGCTACCTTACTTTCGGCATCAAAGGCTAGAAAATTATCCAACAAAGCATCACTAATTTGGTCAGCTATTTTATCTGGGTGTCCCTCACTCACTGATTCTGAGGTAAATAAGTATGGCATTCAAATATGTTTTTTAAAGAAGATTTGACGAATGCCTGAAGAAAGTGCACTTCACTTTTTAGCATTTTTTCTTGAGGTTGCAATCAGTCAAATCTTTCCTCATTTTGAGTGGCAAAAATATGGTAAAAGCCAAAACTTGCAAAAAAACTATGCCAACTTAAGTGCACTATAAATCATACTTGATTTTAAACAGAATGTACCTTGGTTGTACCGAGTACTCAGTTGTTCTAAAAAATAAATCGTCGAATGTATCTTGATTCAAATCCTGATTGTTGGTCAAATTAGTACCCTGAATACTAAACTCCCACTTGCTTTCCGGTTTCTGGTACGATAAGGATGCATTCAAAAAACCATACTTGTTTTCAACGGTCTGATCTTTGTCCCGGTAGAAATAATAATCGTAATCTGCCAATAATATGAAACCCTTTAGGAATGCCATATCCAATTTCGCAAATGGTCTATCGGTGAAAAAAGTGGTCTCTATGCCACCGGTATTGTAACGGTTTACGGTATATCGATATCCTAACTCCAAATTTGGGGCTTTCTGAAAGCTACTTCCCAATGATGCCGAATAATCCTGGGTGAACGATTTTGAGTTTTGAGGTACATCGTTTACAATATTAAAGGTATTGGTATAGGCCAAAGTGCTTCGCCCGCTGATTTTTATCCTACCGAACGTTCTTTGATAGTTTCCCGTTCCACTCAAAGTTTCATCATCCAAATTAGAATTTATAGTGGTATTGACTTGATTAATACCAACAATGCCCGTATTGGTCTTAAAAGCATCAATCCGTTTGGAATAGACAAGATTGGCAAAAATATTTTGCTGATTGAACATACTGAAACTGAAAAAATTAAGTTGCGCCCTATGAAACAAGGCGCTTTCCAAATTCCTGTTCCCCCGATACAAAGCATTATAATTAGTAAAGACATATCCCCTTGCAAAGCGATTGATATCTGAAAACTCGCGTTGAATGGTATAATTGAATCGTAGACTTTCCGATTGCTTCAGTTGAAGGTTTATGAACACGTCGGGCACTATATTGAACATAGTGTCCACTACTTCGGTGCCCAATTGCTCATTGGATGCTCGATAATCATGCACATGAAATCCGGGGTTAAAGGTGAACTTCCCTGAAATCAACTTATAATGGACGCCCAGGTAATAATCTGAAAAGCTAAATCTTACTGCATTTCCCAAATCGTCTGCTTCAAAAGTATTTTGGTCACCCGAATCCAAAACTTGAAAAATGGAAGAATTGAAGCGCTGACCACTTTGGATAGTGCCCAAGGTGAAATTAAGATTGCTTTTTGGCCCCAATACCCAAAAATAGTCAAGCTTAGCATCCAGTCGATTGGTGCGGTTGAATTGCCGCTGACCGATATTGAAATTGTTCTGCTCTGTGTTGGTGGGAACTATTCCGACGAAAGGACGAACATCTCTAAGAACATTGTAAAAAGGGTCTTCATCAGCATACTCATATTGTGCTTCCAAAGCAAAAATGTTCTTATCGTTGAGGGTGTAATACAGGTTTGAGTTTTGGGTAATGGTAAGGGGGTTTTGTTCTCGCCGTTCAAGAATGGTGTCGGTGATATCCGCCACCGAAAGTGTGCTAATATCCTCTTCTTCTTCCGAACTGCGCAGAAGAATTTCATAATCCCACTGTAAATTATTGGAGGGTTTGTAGTTGGAGGTAAGTTTGGCCAATCCCAAGCTCGTATTTTGATCAGCTACGGTTTGTGTATTCTCAATTTCATTGGTGGATATAAACGTTCGGGTTGCCATGGTTTCCAAAAGCGTGTTAGCATTGGAGAATATCCCGTAGCCTGACACCCGCCAAGACTTTGATGGCTTATAGCTGAAGTTGACCGCACCAAATCTGCTGTCAATTGAATTGGCCCTGTTATTTTGGGTAGTGCTCAAACCAAGTCCAGAAGTATTCGTATTGAATGAAGTACCGGTATTCGGACGAACGTTGCCCCTTGTCCCTCCCGTAAAATTCCAATAGTCCCTAAGGGAAAAAGGCACCTCTCCAACATTATTTAAGTCGGTTAGGACGTTTAAACTGAATTCGGGACTGTAATAGAACAGTTTAGGATGCGCCACATACAGCTCATCAGGTCCCAATCCGCCAGTAATTTCACCAAACCAGAACTTTTTCTTGCCTTCCTTCAACTTAATGTTCAGAGCTACATTATCTTGATTATTGGTAAGACCACTTAGCTGGGAAACCTCATTGTAATTTCGGAGCACTTCTACTTTATCCAATGCATTGGCTGGAATATTCTTCGAGGCCAGCTTAGAATCCCCATCAAAAAAATCATCCCCTTCCACCATGACCTTGGTTACCGCTTTTCCCTCCACTTCAATTTCTCCATCGTCATTTACCTCGATGCCTGGAAGCTTTTTTAGTACGTCGGCCAGTTTTTTTTCAGTTCCTGAAACAAAGGAATCCGTATTGTAAACGATAGTATCTCCCTGTATGGTAATTGGTATTTCATAAACCAATTCGACCTCATCCAAATTTTCAGGTTGGGAAAGCAATAATACATCCAAAAAAATATCCTCCTCCTTTGTTTCAATCTCAATTTCCTTGGTCTCAAAACCCAGGTAACTTATTTTGATGACATACTCCGTATTCTTTTTCACGTTGATTTTGAATTCACCAAGGGGGTTGGTTATTCCAAAGCCATCAAGAGCCTGTGTACTCTTATTAATAGCCACCACATTGGCCACATCCAAAGGGTTTTGCAAGCTATCGGCAACCTTCCCCGAAATGGTCAATCCTTGACTAAGGGCAATACTTGACCAGGCCAAACAAATTGGCAACAAAATATATTTCAAATTCATTTGAAATGCTTATCCCCTAATCATAATTCTTCCGCCGTTTCCACGACCGCCAGAACGAAACCGCTCGGACATTTCTTCCATTTTCTCGGCTAGAATCCGGTTATATTCTTCTTGGGATACTTCCTTGCCCTTGTTTGGAGCTTTAATCTTAAGTTTCTCTTGAGAGTTAAGTACCAACTTGGAGCACAGAATTGCAGTTCTTCCATCGTTGACTTCCAAAATAAGTCCGGGCAGACCCCAGTAAGGCCCTGGTCCTTGACTTACGGGTATTTCTGGAGTGTACCATGCCGTTATCTCCACGTTTTCTGGCTCTTCGATTCGCGCTAACATAGAATTATTGTTGGTACCACTTTCAGCAATGGAATCTTTTGTCTCCTCACCTTTGGTCTCGTTGTTTCCTTCAATTGCATTACGCATTCTAGTCATAATTTCTTCATTAACTTGCCTAGTGGCCGTTGCCTTATAGCAGACATAGTTTCCAATTTTTTTGGTTTCAGCACCCAATTTCCATTCCCAGGTGGTCAAACTATCCTTGATCAAGAACACTTTGCCAAACATCTCTGTCTGATTGGCATATCTTTGACTTTGCACATCCTTATAAAATTCTCCGCCACCCATACCGGCAAAAGCCATTCGAACCCCACCTTGGGTTCCAGGAGCATCCAGTTTTTCTTCCCGTGTATATATAGATGTGGTCCTGTCAAATAACAACTCAAAGCTTTGCTCCAGGCGACTTTTCATCCGTTCCCTGATGCGTTGTTTCATAGCTTCAGATATTTCACGATTATCAAGATTCACCTCAAAGTTGGTTTTTGTTTGATAGTATGCTTTACCCTGAAAATCCTGTCCGAAAGCGACATAGGTCGAACAACTCACCAGAAGTAGGCATATCCCGTGTATTACAGTTTTCATTTTTAAATTTTTTCGATTGAACTTGTCACAAAAATGCAAGTCAACCGCCAAATGCTTGGTTAACTAGTGTTAACGTGTGTTAACCGACCATAAACCTCAAACCATATTTTTAGATTTGGGTCATGGAATCCAAAAAATACACCTATATCCTATATCTAATCTTGGTTACCATTTTGGCGACAATCGCCATTCAGATATATTGGAATATAGGCAACTACAATACCAATAAGCAGGTCCTTATCAATGAGGTACAGAACAGTTTTGATACCAGTATGGAGGCTTACTATGCCGATTTGGCAAAGGCGGATTTCTTTGCTTTTTTGGACACTGATACCCTAATCACTGAAAAAAGAGAAGGTTTTGTAAGCATTGTACAAAGCGATAGTATTATCAATATTGATATTCAGCCTGAAAAACCTGAACTTACCATCGAACGCATAATACAAGGTTCAGATAGTGCTAAAATCCAAATAAGGCCTCGCAGGCCGTTGCGTCGTTTTGCTAAAATGCATTTTTTCAGGCAGAAGATGAAAGACAGTTCGGGACCATTTCGAAAACTGTTCAACCGACTTATAACCTCTGCAACCAATGAGAATTTAGATTTTGAAAAATTGGATAGCCTATTAAGTCAAGATTTGAAACGAAAGGGGATTGATTTAAGCTATCGATTAAACTATTTCGAGGACGACTCATTATTGATCACTATTTCAAGAGGGCAGGCCAAAGCATATCCACTGACTGCCGTTGCCCAATCAAATTATTTAATCGATTATCAAAAACTTGAACTGAATTATAACAATCCCATCCTACTGGTTTTAAGAAAGAGTCTTACCGGAATTATTCTCTCCCTACTGCTATCAGGAGGTATCGTTTACAGCCTTTTCTATCTTTTACGAACCATTAGAAAGCAAAAACAGCTATCAGAAATAAAGAATGACCTTATCAGCAATATTACCCACGAATTCAAAACCCCAATTGCGACCGTTGCAACTGCGATAGAGGGCATTAAAAACTTCAACGCTTTAAAAGACACCGAAAAAACGGAAAAGTATTTGGACATTTCTGAGCAGCAGCTTAAAAGACTGCATTCCATGGTTGAAAAACTTTTGGAGACCGCTACCCTTGATAGCGAAAGTTTAATATTGGAAAAAGAACCCAAAGACCTGGTGGAAATCTTGAAGTCGCAGGTGGATAGATTCAAACTAGTTACAGATAAGAAAATTACCTTTAAAACCAACTCCAACGAATTGACAAAAGAAATTGATTCTTTTCATTTTGAAAATGTCATCTCCAACCTGCTCGATAATGCCATTAAATATGGAGGAGATACAGTACAAGTTGCGCTTAACTCAATTCTCGACAAGGTAGAAATCACCATAACGGACAACGGAGATGGAATCCCAAAGCTACAGCGCGATAAAATCTTCGATAAGTTCTACCGCGTGCCCACAGGAAATCGTCATGATGTCAAAGGATTTGGAATTGGTCTCTTTTATGCAAAAAAGATTATCGAAAAACATTCGGGAGATCTCACCTTGGTTTCCAACAATCCGTATACCACCTTTAAAATTGTGCTATGAGCGACCCCATTAAAATTCTATTGGCTGAAGACGAGCCAGCGCTGGGTCAAATTGTAAAAGAAAGTTTGGAAACTCGCAATTTTGAAGTGATTCTCTGCAAGGATGGAACCGAG
>NZ_JANQIH010000066.1 GCF_028282265.1 Allomuricauda sp. | reverse complement strand
TTTAAGAAAATCAACTACTTGAGCCATCGCGGCAGATACCGCTTCTTTCTCAAAATAAAGTTGCTGTTGATTATAATCATTCAACCATTTAATTTCTTTTTCACCGGGCAGCAGTTCATAAAAAACTTTGGCACCTTGCGGTACTGCTCCACTTTCACTATGTACTATAAAAACGGGTTGTGAAATGTCCTTTCCGACAGAAATACCGTCAAAAGTCAACCATGGCTCCCAACTACTTACCGCAAACCGATTGTCGTATTTTGGGCCAGCTGCCTTCGCAGGATTCAAATAGTAATCAAAAGCGTTTTCTGGAACGTACATTGCACTCAAAGGGTCAAGCTCACTAGCGGCAAGTACATATTCCATTTCACCGGATTCTGCATAACGTTGTTTTGCTTTTCTAGCAGCTTCCAAAAGTCCTTCGGTTCCACCGGGTCTCAAATCATAAATCATCTTGGCAATTTCAGGATTGTGCAGCCAAGGCGCTACCAATATCAGATTTTTGATTCGATTGTCTTGTGCTGTGGCATGGGCCATGTAACCGGAGCTGGCACAGACACCCAAACCTGAAAGGTTTGCCGTATCCACATTGGCATGGGAAGAAAGAAAATCAACGGCAGCTTTAATGTCTTTAATTTTCAGATTGTAATCTTCTACTTGCCGGGGTTGGCCTTCGCTTTCACCGAATCCTGTAAAGTCAAAAGTCAAGGTGATGAGTCCATCTTGTGCCAAAAGACTTGCATATTCGTCGGGCATCTGTTCTTTGATGCTGGTCCAGCTTCCTGTAACAACCGCTGCAGCATATTTTTGGGAGGTGTCAAAATTGGGCGGGAAAAACAAATGCCCTTTCAATAGAATTCCATTGTTGTTAAAGGTCACTTCCTCCATGGTCACCCCACCGTTGGTTTTGGCGCCAGCCTCGTGCATTGAGTAGGCTTCGGGTTGCAAGCCCGGCCAACCGTTCAAAAGAACATTGGGATTAAAATGTTCCACAAATTTTTCAATTTTTCCATCTTCCGAGATGGTGTAAATACCAACATAGGAGTTGTTGTAAGGCTTGCCCTCTCCTGTGGTGATGGTGCCAGAAAACTTTGCAATAATCACATTGGGGTCTTTGGTACCGAAATACGTCCTATTATAGTTCTGGGTATACTCCATGACCCCAGAATATTGATTCTGCATGGCTTCAATACCATTTAAGATTTTTGGAAAATTTAAGGGGGCAAAGGGCATCTCCTGCACCACATTTCTAGAGAGTGGGGCAAGGACATTTTCGAGGTTTCGGTTTTCTAAAGCCGTAAAAAATTGCTCAATAGGAGCTATGTTTTGGGCTTCCTGTAAATTGGGGATGTTGCCACCATTTACATTTTCCAATGCCTTTTGAGGAAGGGTTTGGTCCCCGCTTTGGTCATACAGGCTCAAATCGATTCGTGCCAGTTTCCATGAGCCATTTTCTTTGATGTACTCGGTGTCGTAACCTACAAAAACGGTCCAATGTGCACCATCTAGAAAATGTGTCGCAATAGCATCCAAGGTAGCAGTTGCCCTATCACCAGCAATCCAAATAGCAAAGTTGTGAGGGTTGTGAACCGTTCTTTCAAAACCGGGTAATAGTTGTTGCCATCCGTCAACTATAGTTTTAGGGCTTTTGAAACCGGCATCTCCCCCCAAGGCGGTATAATTGGTGTACACTGAATCGGCCATGGTATTCATCACAGCTTCCCAGTTTCTGTTATCGGCTTCACTAAAAAGTGTTTCCACAAGGGATTGAATTTCAGCTTTATCTTTTTCCATTTCCACGGCGTTTTCAGAAGTCATGATTATGTCTTTTGAAGTTTCAGGGTTCTCTTTTTTTTCGGTTTTACAGGCCAAAATGCCCAGTATAATCAGTGTAATCAATAGTATTCTTTTCATGATGTGGGTTTTTAATATTATGAAATCGATTTGTTCAACTTGCAAAAGATGTGTTTTCGGCAACTTGTCTCCAACTTTCCAAATCTTCTAGCAATTGTTCTCCATGCGCTTTTACGGCATCGACCGAATCCTTTCCTAATTGTAAACGGAGCGGAGTGTTATCAGAAAGCAATGCTTGTTCAATAGCTTCTGCCGCTTTTTTAGGGTCGCCTTCCTGCGTATTATGCATGCCCTTGGCAAAATCACGTGTTCCTCCAACAATCTCATCATACGCATCGATTTTTGGCATGTGTTTTAAAGCTTCCCCTGCGAACTCGGTTCGGAATGCTCCGGGCTCAACAATCATGGTTTTAATTCCAAAAGGAGCAACTTCTTGGGCCAAAGCTTCAGAGGCTCCTTCCAGGGCAAATTTGGATGCCGAGTAGGCACCAAAACCTCCAAATGACATATTGCCCCCCATACTACTCATATTTACAACTGCTCCACTTCGTTCTTTACGCATATGAGGTAAAGCTTCTTGGGTTACGGCAACGGCACCAAAGAAATTGGTCTCCATTTGTTTTCTTAATTCATCTTCTGGAGTTTCTTCCAAAGCACCTACAATTCCATAACCGGCATTATTGATGAGAACATCGATTTTACCCCAATGGGCAATGGTTTTTTCAATGGCTTGTTTTACTTCCTTTCTTTGGGTTACATCCATTTGCAAGGGAAGGACTTGATCAGGAGCGGTTGCTTGCAATTCCTTTAGCTTTTCTTGTCTTCTTGCCGTGGCAACGACTTTATATCCTTTTTCAATAGCATGCTGTGCCAATGATTTTCCAAATCCTGATGAGGCTCCAGTGATGAACCATACGGTGCTGTTGTCAAACTTTTTCATGATACTTTTTTTGTTTTGTTATTACAGTTTTTCCTTAAAGAATCGGCTTGCGTTGGCTACCGCTTCATTTACCTGAGCCTCTTGATCGTAGAAATCAAAGTGATATCCATCTAACCAAACCAATTCCTTTTCTCCTGACAGCTCATTGTAAAACTGCTTTGCGTTGTCCGGCAAGGCGCTCCCATCTGAATGTATTATCATTGATGGAATTTTGATATGAGAGGCCTTCTCCATGGGACTAAAGTCCAACCAAGTTTCCCAGCTCATGACCGCAAATGAATTTTCCCACGCTCTTACGCCCCCACCTCTGGTTTGGTCCATGTAATATTCCATGGGACCAAAATGCGATGCGGTTTTATCTGTATCACTGTAAGCAAGAACCATCTCGGTTACACCTTCATTTTTATAGGCATTCTTGGCTTCTTTCCCTTTGCTTCGTAGTGCATTCAGGTTTTCTTCATTTCCATAAAGCAACGGGAGCGTCTCTTCATTAGGTAACCATGCGGCAACAGTGGCAATAGCATCTACACGGGAATCTTCTGTGGCCAAATAAGCTACGTTTCCACCAGCAGTACATACACCTAAGGCACCAATGCCCTCGGTATAAGGCAGGTCATTTAAAAAGCCGACAGCCGCTTTTAAATCCTTTAATTTTATTTCAGGATCTTCATACTGCCTTGGAGTTCCTTGGCTTTCACCGTAGTGGCTGAAGTCAAAGGCAAGTGCGATAATTCCTTGTTTGGCTAACTTATCGGCGTAAGTCCCCGCCATCTGTTCTTTTACAGAGGTTAATGACCCACCCACAACCACAGTAGGATATTTTGAGTTTGGGTCGAAGTTTTCTGGAAAGTAAAGGTTTCCAACAAGTTGTACGTTTTCTCTTGTAAATGTTACTTTTTTCATGGCATTTGTTTTTTGTGTTGAATTCTGGTTTTGCCCTATCATCAAAAGGGCGTAAAAAAATGTTAAGGATGTGATAGCAATTTTTTTCATGGTCTTTGATTTTTAATTACAACACAAAATTATGGTGAGCCTAGGAAGAAGGAACTACGCGCATCAAAGCAAGAAGTACAAAATTCAAAGCAAGCAGCGAAACGCTAGGAATTTCGGTATTGATTGGGGGTCATTCCCAGCTGCTTTTTGAAAAAGTTGGCGAAGTGGTTGGGATAGTTGTAGTGTAGTTCGTAAGCGATTTCCTTAATGGATAAACTGGTATTTTTCAATCGCGACTTGGCTAAGGCCAAAACATGTTTCTGTATGAGCTCGGAAGCGGGTGTATCCGTAATCCGTCGTATCACAGCGTTCAAATGGTTGGGGTGCACATGCATCTGCTCGGCATAAAACTGAACTTGGTGCGGACTTTCCCCTTCGTAAAGTTTACCGGGTTGAAAACTCTCTTCGATGAGTGTTTTAAATCGCCCTACCATTCGAATGTCCTTGTTGCGCTCTTCACGATTGTTGTCATTGGGTTTGGATTGCTCCTGAAATAACCGCGCTACTTTGAGAAGAAGAATGTCTATATAGCCTTTGATCACCTTGCGATGGTTTTTTTGTTCTTGCCGGAATTCCTCCAAAATGTCTATAAAGATTTTTTCAAATAGGACGGATTCATTCTCATCCATGGTCAAGGGGACGGTATGGTCTGAGAGCAAGAATGGGAATTGCTCTGTTATACGATGTTGGTGATGGGGCTCACGATAAAAATCTTCTGAAAAAATGACATAGTATCCATTCCAGTCGGGAGCGATATCCCATTGAATAATTTGATATGGCGAATTGAAAAAAACCGTGGCAGCGAGGTCCTTTGTGGAGTAGTTTCCGGTGGTGGTAAAGCCACTTCCCTCAAGCTTAAGGGCAATGGCATAAAATTCATGTTTAAACGGAGGCATCTTATGATGTACCGTTTTCATATTTTCCTCAAAGGTGCGTGTATCAAAGTCCTGCCACTTAGGGGCTGAAATATTTATGGCCCTGCAGTAATCCTGAAGTGTATGGTAGTGGTTCAAAATAAGGGTAAAGCTTCTAGAAAGATAAAGATTTGTTACCAAATCGGGGAGAAGGACTACGGTTTTAACTCATCCAGAATCAATCCATAATCATATTGCAAATCTTCATGTAGTCCGTCAATCTTTTTATCGATAAAATCAATTTGTCGGATATACAAATTGGTTAAAACGGTGTGATTGAAAATAGAGGGCTTAAAATCTTTCAGCGTTTCGCAAAAATAAAGGAGGAGCTGTACCTCGGTTTCTTTATTGCCCGAGTACCTGATGTATTTTTTAATAGTTCTCAGGATTTTCCGCACGCTTTTTTTGATGTAATGGAAGCTATGGCGATTGATTTCCCCGAATTGTTGATCTACTTCTTGCTTTACAGCTTCGACATAACCCGCCTCATGATCCGATTCAAAAAGTAAGTAGGTTAGCAGTTCCTTGTTTTCCTTTTTAAATCTTGCCAATCGGAGGCATAGTCCAACAATCTCATCGTCTGAGCGGTATTGAAGTTCTTTTTTTAGCTGTGCTATGGTGGCGGTCTTCATAAACTGATCAACTTCTTAAGTAGGAAGCACCATTGACATCGATAATGGTTCCCGATGTGTATTCTGCCCCTTCCGATGCCAAAAACAAAATGGCGTGGGCAACTTCTGAGGGCTGAGCCATACGTTTAAAGGGAGATTCCCGTAGTAGGTTTTCTCGTTCAGCCGGGGTTAAGGTAACAGCCGCCATTTCGGTTTCAGTAAAGCCCGGTGCTACCACTCCGATATAGATGTTGTGAGGAGCTAACTTTTTTGCCAAAGACTGACTCATGGCGTTGAGTGCAGCCTTGCTGGCCCCATAGGCGGGTTTGGTAGGTTCGCCACGAAATGAACCACGGGAAGAAACGTTTACGATTCTACCTCTTCCGGTTTTCATCATGGCTTGGGCTCCCCAATAGCACAGATTTGCAGCGGCGAAAAGATTGGTTTTAAAGGTCTCCTCCCAAGCATGGGTCCAATGGTCAAAGTCAACTTGGTCGATTTCATGAAAAATGGAGATGCCCGCATTGTTCACCAACACATCAAGACGACCATATGCTTTTACAAAGTCATCGATGAGTTTCTTACAGTTTTCTTTTTGGCTGATATCATATTCAAAGAGTTGGTGGCCGTTACCCGTTAACCCAGAAATTGTTTTTTCTGCCTCCTCTTGGTTCGAACGGTAATTAAGTCCGACCGTGGCTCCTTTTTTGGCGAATGCTTCTGCTGTAGCTTTACCAATTCCGCGAGAGGCTCCTGTAATCAATACTTTTTTGTCCTTAAAGTCCATTTTTACAATTTAGGGATTTTCCAACCTTTGATTAATGATTTTCAGGGCTTCATTGATGTCGGTGTTGATGTCAACTAGAAATTGATCCTGTAGACTAAGGAGAAAAGTAATTCCAAAGAGGTCGGACAGGAATACTTGATTAAGGTGGATGGTGCTTTCTTCAATACTTGGCATATCCGTGGAAATTCCCAGATTTGCTTGAACGTATTCCTTGGTAAAAAAGCTTGGAAAATTTTCATCAATTACCTTTCTATTCATGGTTTTGATACGTTCCTGAATAGAAGAGTTGTAATCGAAGCCATAATATTCCATTAAGATGTTTCTAAGATTACGGTCTTTGACCAAGTTTACGTTTTCCGCAGAGACAAGATTGTTCCAGGCTGTGTTGTTTGGCAGAAAAACTTCATAATTGGTGAAAGGAATCGAATACTTTTTTATGATTTCGAAACGTTCCTTGTTGGTTAAGGTATCGGCAAAAAGTCCAATAAACCTTTGTACTACTAAGACTTTTTCTTTGTTGAACTCGAGGATGGATTGAATTTGGATAGAATCTGAAACCAAACTGTTCTTAATTTCGGTTAGATACTGCTGTTCCTTGTCTAGAGATTTTCGTTCCTCGTTCCAATCGTTGACCTGAAGGGCAATCAAAATCCCAATGACCACCAAAACGATTTCTCCAATGGCGTAAAGCAGGTATTTGGAGAATTTGTTTTCAGAAAGCAATTTTTGACGTATGCGGCGAAAGAACTTAATCATGGTTCAGTTTTTGTTCCAGAATTTCTAGCAAAGCCTCGGTATCTTTTCGAATTGTGGGGTAAACTGTATTTTTTTGGAACCTGTAAAGTACAATGACACTATAGAGCTGGTTATTGAACAGGCGGTATTGCGGCGAATCCAGGTTGTGCTGCCAATCTTTAACTGAAAGGTGTTGTTTGGCCGTAACTTTATTTTCATAAAAATTATCGGTGGCCATCACATATTCTTGGATGAGATCAATTGCGCCATCCAAGGTCTTTCTTTCATAATACGCAAAGATTTCGTGGGTGTTTTTCAATTTGGCAATGGCTTCTTTCTCATCGTCAGAGAAAAGAGATATGCTACCCGTAGTACTCAGTTCGTCGAGCGTGAAGGAAGATTTATTGAAGCTGTCCAAGGAATAGATTGCACCTTCCTTTTTTCGTCGGAGGGTATCAATATCAATGGATTCTTTGTTGTAATAATCAATATAATCATTAATGTTTTTTTCGTGAGCAGCCCGCTGTTGGTCCAGACTATCCAAAACCCTCAAATCGGTTTTAAGTTCGGTAATCAGGTTTTTACGGTATTGTGTCAATTGTTCGTTCTTCTTTCGTTGCTCATTCCAATTATTAATTTGAAGTGCAATCAATATGCCCACGACCACCAATAAGATTTCACCTATGGCGTACAGAAGGTACTTTGAGAACTTACCTGCCTGCTGTTCAGCGACGTTCTCGGAGATTAAGGTTTGGCGGATTCTACGAAAGAATTTGATCATATTGTGCTATCATGGATACATAAATATACCAATCTTATGCAGGCAAAAAGGAGATTTACAAAGGATGCATCCTGTTTGGCTTTTCTTTAATCTCTGTTCTTTGATAGTTTACCGTTAAGATTTCGTTCTAATAGGATAGGATGGCGTTGCCATTTCCTTAGGTGGATTTTCATTCAATTGCTTCAAAACAATTTCAATAGCCTTTTCTAACTGGGGGTCATGACCTTTTACGACCAATTCGGGCAGTTGTTCCACCTCAACATCGGGAGCAACCCCCTCGTTCTCTACCCTAAACCCTTTTTCCGAATAAAAGGCAACGTTAGGTGCTGTCACAACTCCACCGTCTATAAATTCTGGATAGCCCAAAACACCGACAAGTCCACCCCAAGTGCGCTTGCCGATCAAGGTGCCCATCTTAAATTTCCGGAACATCCATGGCAGGTAATCCCCTCCTGAGCCAGCAGTCTCATCAATAATCATCACTTTAGGACCTTGAATGGAGGCACTTGGGGTTTTTAAGTCTTTCCCATATCGGAAATTCCAGTAAGCCTGCACGGGCCTTTTTAAGATATCGATGTAATAATCTGCCAAATACCCTCCGCCGTTATAGCGCTCATCGATGATGATTGCCTTTTTATTGGCTTGCGGGAAAAAGTACCTTTTGAAATATTCAAAACCTGCAACCGCGGTGTTGGGGACATACACATAGGCTACATCACCATTAGTGGCCTCATGCACCTTTTTCATGTTTCCTTCTACCCAGTCCCTATTCCGTATGGCCCATTCGGTAGGCAAGGGGGTAACTTGATAGGTTCTTGAGCCACTTCCATCCGCATTGGAACTGACGGTCAAGTCAACCAAGGTATTGGCCGTGTTTTCAAAAAAGCTATACAAATTATCAGCATCGGTAACCGATTTGCCATTTACCGCGATAATATAATCCCCTTCGGATACCTGTACTCCAGGTTCCGTAAGCGGAGACCTTAAATCAGGCGTCCAGTTCAGCCCTCCATATATTTTTTTGATTTGATGACGATTGTTGTTCACTACATAATCGGCCCCCAAAAGTCCGCCAGGGACTTCATCGGGATTGTTGAGGTCATCACCATCACTTCCAAAACGGTGATGGCCGACGGCCAATTCACTGAACATCCATCGCATTATGCGATAGAGATCAGCTTTGCAGGAAGCATGTGCAATGAAAGGTTCGTATTTGACCTTCATAGCATTCCAATCTGCGCCATGCATGCCTGGGTCATAAAAATAGTCTCGGTTTACACGCCATGCCTCATTAAATATATTTTTCCACTCTTTTTTGGGATCAATTTTGATGGAAATACTCGCAAGCTTAAGTGGACCATTCTCAGATTCTTTTCCGATATCAGAAACAAACCAGGCACCACCGCTGTTGTAGAACATCTTTTCACCTCCACTAGCAACCTCATAGTAATCGAGAGGAAGAAGTTCCTCGGCCTTCCTTTCTTCAAAAGTGAATTTGTATAGATAAGAATCCGAGTCGTACAGGTCAGTAGACAAATAATAGAGTTCCCCTTCCTTGACAGCATTTAAATTGCTATAAAGCCCTGCTTCCACAGGTAGGGCCTGCATTCGGTTTTGAATCCCATTCCAATCGATTCGTAAACGTTTAGTGCTAGCATCTTCTTTTTTTCCTTTTTTGGGGGAAGATTCTTCATTTTCCCCTTCTTCATCAGCATCACCATTTTCTTGGTCGTTCTCTTTTTTTAAGGGGGAGACCACATCTTTCTGCAATGTGATCAAGTAAATGGAGGTGGTAAGCACTTTATCAATACTGGACTGGTCGAACCAGTTGACCAACGGACCGGCATCGGTAGAGGCGAGTAGGTAGATGTATTTTCCGCTTGGGTCGAAAACGGGACTTGTGATGTTCGACAATCCATCTGTAAGCTCATAGGATTTGTTTTCAGCGAGGGAATACAAATAAGCTTTTTCAAAGTTGGTATCGATGATTTTGGTATAGGCTATCCAATTGGAATCAAATGACCAATCGCTGAACAATTCGCGTAAATCTCCAGGAATGAACATTTCATCTTGGTCAATTTTTGTTGTTTTTGAAGTGGTGACATCTGTTATGTAAAGATTACGACCGTTATCCACATAGCTCACTTTTTTACTGTCTGGAGACCAATGGATGTTACCATAAAAACCGGTGCCCGACATTTCAATCTTTTTAACATTACCATTGGAAGCGTTTTGCACATGCATTGCATATTCCCCGGAAGCATCTGAAAAATAGGCTATGGATTTGCCGTCGGGAGACCATGCCGGGAATTTTTCATGAACTCCTGTGGTCTGTGTCAAGTTTTTTGCATCTCCCTTATTGGCCGGAAGGGTAACAACATCACCTCTAAAATCTAAAACCACCCGGGCACCTGAAGGTGAAATGTTTCCCGACCGCACATACTCTTGACCGGAGACATAGCGTTCTCGTAGCTCCAATAAGTCCGTGGTAATGTTCAAGGTCAGTTTTTTATCGTTCCCTGAGTTTGCATCATAGATATGAAGTGTTCCGGCGTGCTCATAGATTATTGAATTGTTGTGGGCCTTGGGGTTCGTGACAGGGAAACTCTTATAGTCCGTATGTTTTTTTACTTCCTTGCTGTTGATGTTATAGCTGAAGAGGTTGAACTCCCCATCACGGTCACTTCTAAAGTAGACCTCATCACCAATCCACTGGGGTTGGGTATCATTGCTGCCTCCCGCGGGTTTTGGAATTTCCACTACTTTATGGTCTTCTGTGTTGTAAACCCAAATTCTCGAAACACGCCCCCCGCGATAGTGCTTCCATTGTCGAAAGGCATCAAAAATAGGGGTATAGGCAATGTGTTTTCCATCATCGGAATAAGTAGCCCAAAAGGCATTGGGAATATCCAGTTGAGTTGTGGCCCCTCCATTTACGGAAACCGTATAAAGCTGGAAATATCGGTTGGTATGGGAATTTCGTCTTGAGGCAAAAAGGAGACTCTTCCCATCAGGAGAAAAGTCTCGGACCCAATCATTGTAAGGATGCCAGGTCAGTCTTTTTGGGATACCTCCTTGGGAAGGCACAATAAATACATCGGTGTTGCCATCATATTCGGCATTAAAGGCAATCATGCTGCCATCAGGCGAAAATATGGGACTTGATTCGATACCTTCATCAATGGTCAAACGCTTGGGATTGGAACCATCTTTGTTGGCGACCCATAAATCTTCAGCATAAACAAAGGCGACATGGGTATCGCTCATTGCAGGTTGTTGCATGAGTTTGGTTTCAGCTTGGGAGAAAACCACTAGGGCTTGGAGAAGAAAAATTGACAAACCCAGCAGGATTCTTTGAGTGGAGAATGCGTTCATAGTGTTATTGATTTTTTTGGTTTTATAAGATACGGGATCAGTAGGAATTTCGTTAAGAAATTACGTGGAAGCATGTATTAGATTTTCAACTTTTCAAGTTCTAGGTCAATCTGTAGTTTTAGGTCTTCGGCTCTTTTTTTGATTCCTTCCCACCGCAAGATCTGCTCTTGATTGCCCCCAAACTTGAGAAGAACCATTTTCCAAAAGTCTTTGTTGTTTCTGAGTTCGTTCAAATCCAAATGCTCCAAATTGGATACTTCATCAATCTCCATTCCCAAAGCGGTGAATCCCTCAAGATTAAGATAGGTGTTTTCTATCAACAGCGGGGTTATGAACTCGTCGGTGATTTGTCTAGTAGTACCGTCTGTATAGGTTTCCTTGGCATTTCGATAATAGTTGAAGATGTTTTGTCTAAGGGATTCGTTCTGTACGTAACTCATTTTTCCTGAGGAAATGGCCTCGTCAAAAATTCCACTGTTGCTTTTGAAGTATTGGTCTATGACAAATTCGAAGGACTTCCGTATAAAAAACAAGTTTTGAACACTATCAGGATTTTTCAAAAGCCCAACCAAGCTATCCAATCGATTTAAACGCTCCCTGGATAACCTGGTATTGTATTCTATTTGAAGGACATCCAATTCAATTTCCTTTGAAAGATTTGAAAGGAGAATCACCTCTTTTTTTCGTTCTTTTTGGCCCTCGCTGTAGTCATTGATTTGCAGCGCAATCAGGATTCCGATGACCACCAAAATGATTTCCCCAACGGCATAGAGCATATAATTACTAAACTTACCCTCAATAAGCAGCCGTTGACGAATGCGACGAAAGAACTTGATCATTCCAGGTTGGTAATTTTCATAAATATAGCAACTAAAAAACCAAGCCCGAACACTTGACCACATAGTTGCCGAAATCCTCAGTTTCCGCTACCTTTAAAATCTTCAAAAATTTTCATGTTATGCGTAAACTCCTATGCTTTTTTCTAGTAGCCTTTGTACTTCAATCATTAACGGCCCAAAAACAAGACTTTTCTTATTTGGATGTATTTGATTTGCAATACGTTTCTGACCCTCAGATTTCTCCAAACGGCGAATGGGTGGTGTACCGTAGAATGGGATTTGATATCATGAAAGACCGTTCAGCTGGGAATCTTTGGTTGATAAAGGCCAATGGAAGCTCTCATCAAAAAATGACAATGCGGGAAGCCAACGAAAGCAACCCAAGATGGTCTCCCAACGGAGATAGAATCGTATTCTCAAGCAGTACTGATGAGGGTTCAGAAATCTTCATGTACTGGGTTTCCACAGGAAAAACGGCTAAGCTTACACAATTACCTTTCAGTCCAAGTTCCCTTACTTGGTCGCCTAACGGGAAACATATAGCCTTTTCAATGAATGTCCCTAAAGCTCCTCCAGTCATTGCCAAAATTCCCAAAAAACCAAAGGGCGCCAAATGGGCAGAGACACCTCGAATTACCGACAGGGTATATCATGAAGCCGATGGTAGGGGATACATAAAACCTGGGTTCAACCATATTTTTATTATTCCGGCAGAAGGGGGCGCAGCTCGACAAGTGACTTCTGGTGATTATCATCATCGAGGTACGTTGTCATGGAATGGAAGTGGTGATAAAATCTACTTTTCTGCCAATAGAAATGACAATTGGGAATATGACTTTAGGAACAGTGAGGTCTATTCGGTGGATGTAAACACGGGAGCATTTGAACAATTGACCGATAGAAATGGTCCTGATTACAGTCCGAAGGTATCTCCCGATGGAACCAAAATCGCTTATCTGGGATTTGAGGACAAAGTACAGGCCTATCAAATTCGAAAACTCCATATAATGAATGTTGATGGTAGCAATAAAAGGGTAATATCAGAAGGTTTGGACCGCACTTTGGCAAACATTACATGGGATTCTAAAAGTGGAGGACTTTACCTTACTTATGATGACAAGGGCAATGGCAAAATAGGGCATATCTCACTGTCGGGAAAGGTGACAAAATTGGCCGATAACCGAGGGGGTACCACTCTGGGAAGACCCTATGCCAGCGGGTCGTATTCAGTATCCAACAACGGCACCATGGCCTATACGCATTCCAGACCTGATTATCCGGCTGAGCTGGCCATTCAAGGCGCTAAGGATAAAAATCCTAGAAAAGTCACTTCCTTGAACAAAGCCCTTTTAGACTTCAGGGACCTCGGTAAGGTAGAAGAGGTTTGGTACAAATCTTCGGTGGATGGACGTGATATTCAGGGTTGGGTGGTATATCCATCTAACTATGATAAAAACAAAAAATATCCCTTTATGGTGGAAAACCACGGAGGCCCCATTCTCAATTACGGGGATCGATTTTCCGCGGAGATGCAGTTATACGCTTCGGCAGGTTATATTGTATTCTATCCTAATCCCCGTGGGAGTACAAGTTATGGTGAAGAGTTTGGGAACCTTCTGTACAACAATTATCCCGGGGAGGATTACAACGATGTGATGGATGGGGTAGACCATTGCATACAAATGGGAATAGCACATGAAGACCAACTTTTTGTGACCGGTGGAAGCGCGGGAGGCATCATGTCGGCATGGATGATTGGGAAGAACAATCGTTTTGAAGCAGCAGTTGTGGCCAAGCCCGTGATGAACTGGATAAGCAAAACATTGGTGGCTGACAATTATTTCTACTATGCAGAGCACCGCTATCCGGGACAGCCTTGGGAAAATTTTGAAGGCTATTGGAAATTTTCACCCATTTCGCTCGTTGGTAATGTAGAGACCCCGACCATGGTTATGGTGGGTATGGATGATTTGCGTACCCCTCCCAGTGAGGCCAAGCAGTTGTATCATGCCTTGAAATTGAGAAAAATTGAAACGGTTTTGGTTGAAATTCCTGGGGCGAGTCATGGAATAGCAAGCAAACCCAGTAATCTCATCACCAAAATAGCCCATACAGTTGCATGGTTCGACAAGTACCGAACGAACAAAACAAATGAGTAAAAAAAAGAGACACTGGTTTTGGAATCTTCTGATTTTCCTAACACTGGCTTTCTGTTTGTCTGCCTTTACACTGCACTACAAAAACTGGTATGAAGTTGAGAATGGGGAGCTCAAAATCCTTTCAGGTGCTTACTATCAGCGTTTGCCTTTGGAGGAAATTGATAGTGTAATGATGGTGGAAAGAATTCCTGAGATGGAGAGAGCCCATGGCTTTTCATGGTTGGCCAAGGAAAAGGGAGTGTTCAAGGATTCTTTAACGGAGTCGAAAGTTTATGTTTTTGTTGACGATTTACGGCAGCAAAAGATTCGTTTGGTCCATAAAGATACACTCAAAATATTCATCAACTTTACCGATAGTTTGACCACACAAAGGCTGTTTGAAAATTTGAATGATGTAGTTTTGGCCAAAAATGAAAAGCTTAACTAGCTTTGGCATCGTATATGCAGTATTGTCATAAAATACAATTTGGTCTATGAGAAGACTTCTTCTTTGCTTTCTATGGTTGCCTATAGGATTAATGGCTCAATCCACTTTATCGGTCAAAGTCTATAACGTTCCTTCCTCTGAAGGAAAAATACAGGTTGCCGTTTATGATTCAGATGAAACATTCTTAAAATTCGAAGGTGTAGTGAAATCGGGAAGCACAAAAGCAGAAAAAGGAACAGTGGTTTTGGACATTGACGATATTCCTCAAGGGGAATATGCCATTGCCATTTTTCACGATGAAAACGGAAACGACAAACTCGACACGAATTGGTTGGGTATTCCTAAGGAAAAGGTGGCCTTTTCGAATGCAAAAATGCGGGCCTTTGGCCCTCCCAAATATGAAGATTGTGCTTTTAGCATAACCTCGGATGAAAAAATCAACATTTATTTTTAGGTATGGTTTCCAGTGAAATGGTCCAATTTTTTGGCGCACTCTATGGACTTTTGGCTGTTATTTTCGGAGCCTTTGGTGCCCATTCACTCAAAAAGAAATTGACCCCGGAACAATTACAAAGTTTTGAAACCGGGGTCAAATATCAAATGTACCATGCCATTCTCTTGGTGTCCCTTGGCTTTTTCCTAGAGTTCAACGGAGCATGGCAGAAGTATATGGCACTTTGCTTCATTTTAGGAATTTTCTTGTTTTCATTCAGTATCTACGCCTTGGTTTTGAGTGCTTCCTCAGGAAAAAAGCTTAAGCTCCTTGGTCCCATCACTCCGCTTGGGGGCCTTCTGTTGGTTCTGGGCTGGTCACTGCTTTTGTTTCAAGTTTTATAGCCTCAAATACATATTACCATTTATGGTATTCAGTTGTAGGGTATGTGTAGCTTGGCCCATGACCCCCATTATTTTTTGCCCTACATGTCTGTCTTTTACATTGAGCTTCATGTTTTCATCAGCATAAATTTGCCCATGAATCGTCTCTGCCATTAGAGAGGTATTTTTAATGACCAAATCGATTTCTCCATTAATGGTCTGTAGCTCAAGATTACCTGCATATTTCTTTATTTCAATATCCCCATTGATGAGGTCGGCCGTAAAATCCCCTTCAATGATTTCCGAGCTTAAGTCGCCGTTAATACTACTTACGCTGAAACTGGAATTTTTGGGAACATAGAGTACATAATTGAATTCGTACATCTGGTTCGCATAGTAATAGCGCTTCTTTTTATCCGGATTGTTCCTGTTCCGCTCGTCATGGAATGCCTTAAATAGAGGTTCGGCCTCTGAAACGATGCTAATGTAGCTGTCAGTTTCTTTGAAATCCACTGTAAAGAGGTCAAGGTATTTTCCATCATCCGTTGAGATATCAGCTTTAAAATAAACTGTAGACTTGTCCCATGTTTTTACCTCAATGTCCGAGGCGAATTTTAGCTCCACCTCAATTCGTTGGTCTTTGAACGGAATGTTTTTTTCAATGACCTTTTGGGCGAAGAGCGCTGGAGTCATAGCTCCAATAAAAAGTAATAGCACAAATTTTTTCATGACTGTTCGTTTTTTGATGGATTTATTGTTTTCTCAAATAGATGTTTCCATTGGTGGATTTCAAGGAGATGTCCACACCACCGTTATTAATGGTCGCCTTTACCTTTCGGGCGCTAACCGATTTTAAACCGTCTTTCTCCTCTCTTTTAAAATCAAAATTGGAATACACGTCCCCATTGATTGTACTTAGGGAAAGGTCAGCCGGAGTATTTGCTGGAAGTGTTACGTCTACGGCACCATTGGTGGTATAAATTGAAATTGGGGATTTTTGATTGACATCGGCAAAAGTGACATCGATATCCCCGTTAAGTGCGTTTGCCGTAACCGGACCATTGGCGTTTCTAATATCGATACTGCCGTTCAATTGGGCATTGGCTTCAATTTCTCCTGTAAAGCCATTGACATCAATATCACCGTTCCATGTGCTTTTTACCGAGATGTTCTGGTTGGCAGGCAAAAAGATGCGCGCATTTTCAGATTTTCTAAGGTTTTTCACAATTAGGTTATTGCCATCTTGTACCACGTAAAAACCAACATCGGTATTGTCCGAACCACCTTCCCCTACGAGTTTGAGGCCTTTTGCCCTTTCAGAAATCTCGGCTGTTCCATAACCATTGATTCTGAGTTCGTTGGAGCTGTGGGTCTGAACGATAATATCTGATTTGGACTCGATTTTCACCCATTCCACTCCGCTTAGGGATTTGGTGTAATTGTTTTGTGCGTGGGCTGTGATACCCAAACCGATTGCTAAAAGGATAATGACTTTTTTCATGATTTTTCGTTTTTTGATGCTTCAACAAGGCGAAGCAAGTGTTTTTATATAATTTTTGGTAATCCTGTTTTAATCTGCTCTTTGATGAAAGGCTGCGTATCTTCTTGTTCGAGAAGTCGTTGCATGGGCTCTACAGCCTTTTTCTCTTGAATTTGTACCAGTACCTGAATAATTGCGATTTGGATACTGGGGTTCTTTTCCCTGCCAAGGGCCTCTATGAACACATTTTTTACAGTCTCGGAAGCAGTAAATCTTGACAGTGCCTCAAAAGCCGTTAATCGAACATTGTCATTTTCATCGTTCAACATACGATTGGCCAAAGCGATGACCACAGCCTCATCGGGTTCCGGAATTTCCTCGATATAATGGACTCCCTGAATTCGCTTACTTGCCGACTGGTTTTCCATCAAGGAGAGCATAACGGTCTGTTTCATCTGAAGGGTTTCGTTTTCCAATTGGACGATATCTTGATCGACTTGTTTTTGCTGAAAAAAACTGCCCATTTGAAATGAAGCAACCAAAAGAGCAATGCTTGCCGCAATTTTCAAGACATTGGAAGCCCAGACCGATTTGTTTTCCTTACGGTCAAGAGGAACGACTTTGCTTTGCATTTCTTTCTCAGCTTCGAGGGCTGCTTCGAAGTTAATGCGCAATCTATCCGAAGGAACGGATACTTTTTCTTCTCCAAAAGCATTGAAAAGTTGCTTTAGTTCATCCAATTCTTGCCGGCTTTCCGGAAATTGTTTCAAATGCTCATTTACCTCTTCCATTTCCTCTTTGGATAGTGATCCATCCAAATATTCTAGTAATAACTCTGAAAAACGTTGCTTTTCCATGGCTATATATTTTCTAAATAAATCTTCTTTAACTTCTTTAAAACCCTACAGACTTTGGTCTTTACTGCTCCTGGCGTACTTCCCACAATCTCGGATAATTCCTCATATCGAATCTCCTTAAAACGATTTAAGATGACCAACTCCCTATCTTCCGGGGTTAATTGATTCAATGCGTTCTGTAAGTGCGAATAATCATCCAAGACCACATTTTCGGGTTCTACCGAACGAAACTCCAAAACGCCAACATCAAGATGATTTTGATGGTTTCTGGTGAAATGGGTCTTCAGGCTGTTTCGAGCTATCGTGAACATCCAAGACATGAACGAACCGTTCTTATAAGATGTCCTGTACTTGATAAGCTTGTAAAAAACGTCCTGGGTCAAATCCTCACTCAGCATTTTATCACCCGACATCTTGTACAAAAAATTGTAAACGTGCACATGATGTCTATCAAAAAGAACTTTTAGCATATCAAGATTGCCATCCGCAACCTTTTGCATTATCATTTCATTTGAGAGCTCTTCCAATGGTGGTTTCTAGTTGTTGTTTGTCCTATATAATCAAGAAAATAAAAAAGGTTACACCCTATGGTCCAAAAAAGGGATTTTTTTTAAAATAATACGGAAAGGGAATTGTAGAGAGGGGAAGATTACACTTAATGACAACCGCAATCGTCTTGTCCGCAAGCCTTGGTGTCTTTTTTGCCAACACCTAGCAGGGATTTGGGAAGAATAAATTTCCAAGCCAAATACCCTACGGCCAAAACCAGAATCAAATAAGCCAATATGTTTTGAACAAGATCCATTTATTTCAAAATTTGAAAGGCAGTCAACGCTACAAGATACGCAAAAACGCTCATAAACAGTAGTTGCCAAAGGGGCCATTTCCACGAATTGGTTTCTTTTTTTACAATGGCCAGAGTGCTCATACATTGCATCGCAAAGGCATAAAAAAGCATCAAAGAAATACCAGAAGCCAAGTTGAATAAGGGTTTTTCGCCAGATTCATCCAATTCGGCGGCCATTCGGTTCTTTATGGTTTCCTCTTGGTCATTACCCACACTGTAAATGGTGGCCAGCGTACCCACGAATACTTCACGAGCGGCAAAGGAAGTCAAAACAGCGATGCCGATTTTCCAATCATATCCCAAGGGTTTCACTAAGGGTTCTATGGCCTTGCCGGCATACCCAATAAACGAATGTTCCAAACGATAGCTGGCGATTTCCTGCTCCCGAGCCCGTTCCTTTAAAATGGTTCGCAAGGTTTGAACGGAATCCTGAAGTGATTTTAACCCTACAGCGTTTTCTTGATTTACAATGCTCAACCGTGTAGTGCGCATGTAGGTATTGATATTGTTGTTGATGTAGTTTTTGCTATATGGAGAAAGACCTTGTTGCTCTATCCTTTCATTAACAATGGACTCTGCATTCTTAAAGTCTTTGGAAATGCCATTGGAACCCAAAAACCAAAGTACAATGGAGATGGCAAGAATAATCTTCCCAGCACCGACCACAAAGCTTTTGGTTTTTTCCAAAACCGTATAACCAACATTTTTTAGTAACGGAAGACGATAGGTGGGCATTTCCACCATGAAGAGGGAGCGACTTCTGATTTTTAGAATTTTGTTCAGCACCATTGCTGAAAATATAGCCATGGCAAACCCTAATAAGTACAAGAGCATTAAGGTCAAAGCCTGATAGCTAAGACCGAATACCCGTCCTTTTGGAATGACCAGGGCAATAAGAATGAGATAAACTGGCAATCGCGCAGAGCAGGTGGTGAAGGGAGTCACCAATATCGTAATCAACCGTTCTTTCCAGTTTTCTATGGTTCGTGTAGCCATTACAGCCGGAATGGCACAAGCTGTTCCCGATATCAATGGAACCACACTTTTTCCGCTTAGTCCGAAGGGTCGCATCAATCGGTCCATTAGAAAAACGACCCGGCTCATGTATCCGCTTTCCTCCAATAATGAAATGAACAAAAACAAAAAGGCAATTTGCGGAATAAAAATGACGATTCCCCCAATTCCCGCGACGATGCCCTCCGCCAGTAGGTTGGTGAGAATTCCCGGAGGGAAGGTGTCCTTGATCCAATCACTGGCCGATGCAAATTGCGCATCTATAAAATCCATGGGGTAGGTGCTCCAGTCAAAAATTGCCTGGAAAATGAGCAACAAAATAGAAAAGAAAATAACATACCCGAATACCCTATGGGTTAAGACTTTATCTAAGTTGGCCCGAAATCCTTTTGCCTCTTGCAAGTCTACTTTGTAGGTGTCGCGCAGCGTTTCATTGATGAATTGATACCGAAGCACGGTTTCCCTGTGCTGAAGTTTTTTGAGTTCTGATTTTGATTTTGTGGAAAAAGATGTGGCATCCTCAATCCGCTTCTTTTCAATGGGCATAAAATTGACATCCTGTGTGATGACCAACCATAATTTGTAGAGATCCTCATTCGGAAATGCCTTTTGGAGTCTTTCAAAATATTCAGGGGCAATACGAGAAGCATTGAGGTTGGGGTTGGTGGGTAAACTCTTGTAGTTGGCAATCAGTTCCTTGATGTAGTCAATCCCATTTTTCTTCCGTGTGCTTACCAAGGCGATTTTGGTATCCAACTTCTGCTCCATCGCTTCGATATTCAATGAAATTCCCTTTCGGGACATTCGGTCCGCCATGTTGATGACCAGAATGGTGGGGATTCCCAAGTCTTTGATTTGTGTGAAAAGGAGTAGGTTCCGTTTCAGGTTTTCCACATCACTGATGACAACAGCCACATCGGGGTAGTCCTTACTGTTTTTATTTAGCAAAAGCTCTACCACCACGCTTTCATCCAAAGAGGTTGTGTTAAGGCTGTACGTGCCAGGAAGGTCTAGGATGCGGGCTTTGATTCCTTCGGGAAGTTTGCATACACCTTCTTTTTTTTCCACAGTGATACCCGGATAGTTTCCTACCTTTTGCTTTAACCCGGTAAGTTGATTGAAAATAGAGGTTTTACCCGTATTTGGATTCCCAATTAGGGCAACATTGATGTCTTTGCTCATGGGTTGTCTTCAACAATTTCCACCGGAATTTCAGCGGCCAGAGAGCGGCGAATGGCAATATGACTTCCGTTGATATTAATATATATGGGGTCGTTCAAAGGGGCAACTTGGACAAGTTCAACAGGATTGCCCGGGAGGCAGCCCAATTCCATAAGCTTAATAGGGAGCATATCATCATCAAAATGCTTTACAATCCCTTTTTGACCATATTTAAGGTCTGCAACCGTCGCCACCTACTTTATTTAGATTCATTTTAAGTAAGCAAAAGTAAAGAAAAATGGCCAAAGGGTTCGGTTTCGATTCAAAAAAGAGTCAGGTATTGATTATTCAGAGTAGCTTGCTTTCAAAATTTCAAGATCGTCCAACAGTTTTCGTATGTCCTCAGAATTGGTGCCATCGTAAAACCCCCTGATTCTCCTCTCCTTGTCCACAAGAATAAAGTTTTCAGTATGAATCATGTCGTAAGGGCCACCGTCTCCGTCATTTAGTACGGCCAAATATGATTTTCGGGCCAGCTCGTATATCTGCTTTTTGTCTCCGGTCACTAGATTCCATTTACTATCTATAACCCCTTTTTCCAAAGCGTACTTTTTGAGCTGCGCTACAGAATCAATTACTGGAGTCACAGAGTGGGACAACAACAAAATTTCTTGGTCTTCCAATATTTTATTCTGGATATCAGCCATATTCTTGGTCATGATAGGGCAAATGGTGGGACAAGTCGTAAAAAAGAAATCGGCAACGTAAATTTTTCCTTCGTAATCCTTTTGGGTAATGGTTTGCCCATTTTGATTGATCAGTTCAAAATCGGCAATGGTGTGATACTTCTTTTTATAGTGGAGAGTGCTGTCGACCAACTCTTGACTAACCATTGAAGGTTGATAAACGGGGAGCGTGTTTTTGGGTTGTAACGCATTGTAAAAAAGAAACATGATGATTATGGAAACTCCCAATAACGTTAGTCCGAAGAGCTTATATTTTGCAAAGAAAGTACGCATTTGGCAAAATTACACCCTGTTGAATCATTCTTCAAACATGGAAAAGGATTTATGCTGCTAAATCTTTCTTAAAACCCTTTAATGCGATGTTTTTGGGTTTTTTTATGATTTTGTAAAAGTTTACTTTTGTGCGTTTTAACAGATGAATGCTGATGAGCCCCATAGTCATAAAGACGATACAATTCTTTTTAAGTCTGTCCCTTCTTATTGTTTTACATGAGTTAGGGCACTTTATTCCGGCTAAACTTTTTAAGACCCGGGTCGAAAAATTCTACCTCTTTTTTGATGTCAAGTTTTCCCTCTTCAAGAAAAAAATAGGGGAGACGGTATACGGAATCGGTTGGCTTCCGCTTGGAGGCTATGTGAAAATCTCAGGGATGATCGACGAGAGTATGGACACCGAACAAATGAAGGAAGAACCCAAACCTTGGGAGTTCCGAAGCAAGCCCGCATGGCAACGGTTGATCATAATGCTTGGGGGTGTAACCGTGAATTTTGTTCTTGCCGTGATCATTTATATCGGTATGGCCTTTTCCTATGGGGATCAATATATTCCCATGGATAGCCTTAAGGATGGTCTCTGGGTAGTAGAAAAGGAAATCGGTGACAAATTGGGCATTCAGACCGGAGATAAAGTCTTATCGGTCGATGGAAACGAAATAAGGGCCTACTCCGATGTTTTTATAGAGTTGGTGAACGGAAACCGGTTCATTTTGGAAAGGGATGGACAACAAATTGAAAAGGAAATCCCGGTAGACTTCATTGCAACACTCATTGAAGATGAAGATAAAATTCGGTTTTTGGAGCGAAGACAACCCTTCATCGTCAACAACGTGGAAAAAGGTTCCTTGAACGAGTCCGTCGACTTTAGAAAGAACGATGAATTTTTGTCCATAAATGGAAAAGAAGCCGTTTACTTTGATCAAGTGCAACAAATACTTGAAGAAAACAAGGGGCAACAAATAGCGGTTCAGGTAAGACGGGCCTCAGGTGAAGAAGCTACATTGAATGCTTCCGTAAACGACGAAGGAAAGTTGGGACTGAGGCTGGGAGGCCTCACTTTGGAAGAATACCAGGACCGGGGATATTTTCGTGTTGAGACCGTGAAGTACAACTTTTGGGAATCCATTCCGGCAGGAATTCGAAAGGGAGTGGACATCTTGGGAAGCTATGTGAAGCAACTTAAAAAAATCTTTAATCCCGAAACGGGTGCCTATAAAGGTGTAGGTGGTTTTGGTGCTATAGGAAGCATGTTCCCTGATTCTTGGAACTGGCCAGCATTCTGGGCCACTACTGCGTTTCTTTCCATTATTTTGGCGTTTATGAACATTTTGCCCATACCCGCTTTGGATGGTGGTCATGTCATGTTTTTGCTATACGAAATGATATCAGGAAGAAAGCCCAGCGACAAGTTTTTGGAGTACGCCCAAATGGTCGGGTTCTTCTTATTGATTGGTCTGTTGCTCTTTGCCAATGGCAACGATTTATACAAATGGCTTTTTAAGTAGAAAACCATTTTTTTTGCTTGTAGTGTTCTAAAGAAACCGCTATATTTGCACCCGCTTATTGAGAATTATTCCTCCTTAGCTCAGTTGCCCGCCCGGATGAACGGGGTCACCGTTCGGACGGGGTTAGAGCAGAGAGAAAAGGAAACAAGTAGGTTAAATTCCTCCTTAGCTCAGTTGGTTAGAGCATCTGACTGTTAATCAGAGGGTCCTTGGTTCGAGCCCAAGAGGGGGAGCAAAAAAGAAAAGAGCTGCACAAACGTGTGGCTCTTTTTATTTTTACCTTTTTGGCGAGAAGTTTATCCTGAGCGTAGCCGAAGGGAGCCCAAGAGGGGGAGCATAGCAAACAAAAGGCTTCAGAGAATTTCACACTCTGTAGCCTTTTTGCATTTGCACATAAAGCTATTTTTTCTGGCTGTGGTTTTGATTGCAATTAACAACCACGTTTACAACAGTTTTTCGATGATTTTGTATTAGGACGTGCTAGGTATTATCCTAAATCAACATTTCCCAAAACCAACGATTTTCAGGAATCTTTTCCCTTTTCCTGATTCAACTTATTTTCCAAGAACAAATACCAATCAAATTCTTGACGTACAATTGGAAATGAATCTGAAACCTCAAGCCTAGAATTAGAATTAAACCTTTCAAAACTTTGTCCATCTAACCAGTAATCGTTGGTCCCTTAAATAATAACAGCCCTTTTTGTTTCGTTTGAAATCAAGTTGGTATATATATTGCAATTAATAGAACAATGCCATTAAAAAATCTACCATACAGAACCATGGGCGTTTCGGAAAACGAAGCTATCGACTATGCGGTCTCAAAGCTTACATTTGGGGCTAATTCAGGTCTGATAGAGGAAATTAAATCCCAAGGTCTCGAAAACTGGTTGGACAGACAATTGTCCTTAGGTTCAAAATATAGTTTCGAAAAAGAAGTGGAAAGTCGGTTTCCCATTACCAAGCTGTCCATCAAGGAAATTGCAAAGACCTATCCCAGCCCGGGAATTTCATTAATTCTAATGGGCATTAAATTCCGAAAAGACAAGAAGTTCAAAAAGGAATTGGAAGAAAAACTGTTAGTTAATGAAATGCTCGCAACTATTAACGCGTCCGTGGCCAATGTAGATAGACGTGCCATTTACGAATTGGAGGGCGGTGCATTTCTCCGCAAGTATTTCGAGGAATTGGAGTTTGGGAACTTTATGGAATTAATGTACCAATTGCGGGCACAAAAACTGTATCGAGCCGTACATAGCCCTTTCCAAATTCAAGAAACGTTGGCAGATTTTTGGTTCAATCACCTTAATGTGTCCATCACAAGGGTGAATGATACGGCACCTTATGTCCTGTCCTATGATCAGGATGTAATTAGGCCCAATGTGCTGGGACACTTTGATAAAATGTTGAAGGCCAGCGCCCATCACCCGGCCATGTTGATCTATCTCGATAATAATCATTCCAATGCTGACGAAAATTCACAAACACTGGATAGACGGAAGCCTCCTGCAAAAAAGTTGTTGGAATCGGAATTCCGGCAGTTTCTCCAGATGCCTGGCATTAATGAAAACTATGCTCGTGAGCTCTTGGAATTGCATACCCTTGGGGTAGACGGTGGCTACACCCAAAGCGATGTTGAAGAACTATCAAGAATATTAAGCGGCTGGAAAGTGAACCCGTTATTGATTAGATTTCATTGGCTGCTCAGTTTTTTCATAAAACAGGGCATCAAGAAAAACAAAAAATCATTCTTGCAAGGTGCTTTCTTTTTTGATAGTACCCACCACGATTCGGGAAGCAAAACCTTTTTGGGCAGAAGGTTTTCTGAAAAAGGAGGCTATGAACAGGGCATCCAAGCTATAGAAACACTGGCCGCCCACCCATCTACGGCTCAGTTCATCAGCACAAAGCTTGTCAAGCGCTTTGTAAGTGACGATGCGCCACAATCACTAATTGACAAAGTGGCCAATGCCTATACTTCCAGTGCCGGACACATTTCGACCATGATGCGCACTATGTTGGAAGCGGAGGAATTTTGGGACCCTAAACATGTCCATGTCAAAGTAAAGACTCCGTTCGAATATGTGGCATCAGCATTACGGTCCAGTGAGGCCGAAATCAGTTCGGAACAAGAGGCACTGCAATGGATTGTGCGTATGGGCGAGCCCATTTATGGCTATCAAGTGCCCACGGGTTTCCCCGATACCAAAACGTATTGGACAAGTGGCACAGGACTCATTAATCGAATGAAATTTGCCGATGCCCTTACTTCCAACAAAATAGACGGGATAAAGTTGCCAGCAGAATTTCGTACCAGTGAATGGAAGCGCGAGTTGAGTAGTCCACGGTTTCAAAAACAATAAAAATGTGTGAAGAGAAAGGAAATAAGCATTGGAGTCGCCGAAGTTTTATAAAAACTAGTGGCCTATCTCTGTTTACAACAACTTTAGGCGGGGTTCCTAGTTTTGTGGCTCAAGCGGCTACCTCCATTTTGGAACCCGCTCTTTTTCAACGTAAAAAAGTACTGGTTTGTATTTTTCAAAGGGGTGCTATGGACGGAATCAGTGCCGTACAGCCCATCGATAATGCTTTCTTGAAAAAACATCGTCCAAACTTGGTTTTCTCTGCAACAGGCAACGCATCAAAGAAATTATTGGACTTGAATGGAGCGTTTGGACTGCACCCCGAATTGGCTCCTCTTGCACCCTATTACGAAAACGGTACACTGGCCATTTTACACGGTGTGGGTTCTCCAGTTGCTAATAGGTCCCATTTTGATGCCCAAGACTTCATGGAAAGTGGTACGCCGGGAATCAAGGGAACGCAATCCGGTTGGTTGAACCGAGCCATGGGATCTATGGGGCACGAAGCCACACCATTCAAAGCCGTATCATTTACACCAACTTCCCCGCGTTCTTTTTATGGAGAAAACGCACATATTGTGGTTCAGGACCTATCGGATTTAAGTTTTTCCGTAGAAGAACTTCAAGAACTCCAAAAGTTGAAAGAGTTGTACCAAAAAGAAAACATGGCCGAGCTTGCTAATGCAGGTATATACAATATCGAGGCCGCAGAAATGATGGCTTCACTGGATGTATTGAATCAACCCGTAAATCCCAACTCTGCTTATCCAATGTCCCCATTGGGTTTAGGATTGAAACAAACTGCAAAGCTTATCAAGGCCAACGCGGGATTGGAAATTGCATTTGTTGAAAGCAACGGTTGGGATACCCATAGTAGGCAAAATGTAGATTATGGTGGATTTACACTCAGGGCCAGGGATCTGGCGCAATCCATTGCCGCTTTTTGGGAGGATCTAGGCGCTCTGCAAGATGATGTGGTGGTCATGACAATGACCGAATTTGGTCGTACCGTTTTGGAAAATGGTTCTTTCGGAACCGATCATGGGCGGGCTTCATGCAGTTTTATTTTAGGTAATAGCGTGAATGGTGGAAAGATATATGGCAGTTTCCCAGAATTGGCCTTTGAAAATCTTGAGGACAACCGGGACTTACCCGTCACCACGGATTTCCGTTCTTATTTTGCCACAGTGGCTTCAAAACATTTGAATATTAATGAAACATCTGTATTGTTCCCCGATTGGGATGGGGAATTTTTGGAATTATTCCGGTGATTTTTAAAACCAACATTTTATGGAGCCATTCCTTGTCTGGATATTTAGTGAAAAAATCCAAAATAAATTTGACGGTATTGGTCCTACCCGATTGGACACTTGAACAACGGGTGGAGTAACTTACTAATTTATTGTTTAGCTGCGTTCAAATCTTAATATCACAAAAGCCTCATCATCACTACCATCACCATCAACATCGTATTCGACCGGTCCAGTAATTGTAAAGACGCCGCTGTTAAGGGAGCCCTGTAAAGTCTCGGGATTATTTGGTGAGTCATCGTAGCGGACCGTGAATATTCCTTCGCAGAATGCCAAGTTTCCAGTGGTTGTTTCTTCGCTAGAGCCATTTTCGGTAATAACCAAAACGAAGCTTCCCGATGACTGAATATTTAAGGTTACTGTTCCACCTTCCGCGACAACATCCACTTGCTGCGAGGTTCCAGGGATGTCGAAATTGGCTTGGGTCGCCGCCCAATCACCTATTACATCCGATATTGAGAAGTTGGGGCCGTTAAGGGAACAGGATGAAAAATCGATACCATCATCTTCTTGATCATCACTACAGCAAATGATTGGAAAGACCAAGGTCAACAATAATGAAGTAAGTAAAAGTTTTTTTAACATCACACATCTGGAAATATGGTTTCGAATTGTTCAATCCGGCAGAATAAATAGACTTGAAGAGGGATTAGGTGTCCAGACTGCCAGTGCTAAAATCTAGGCAAGTTTTTTCTTTCATTCGAAAAGATACGAAAATCATTAAACACGTTCAGATTATTCCCATATTCTTTAATGTATGTAAGAAGGTGAGAAATTATTGGAATTGTTGAAAGTCTGCAATACGAATCAGGTCATCTGAAATGTTTGGACCAGTTTTGATAAGCGAACATTTCTTGGGAATCAATCCTACATTCCCAATCCCTCCTATAAAATCGCCGTTTTCGACCACCTTACTTTTCTCAAGTTTTTAAAATCTTTCTTACGAATATGACCCCAAAAAATAATCTTTAGCTTTATTACGGTTAAAAAAAATCAAAGATGGCCCGATTTCTAAAGAAAAGAGTGGAAAAGCTTGGTACTGCACCAGGATCTCTGGCTTTTGTGGGAGTACAAAAAGTGGACTCTGTCCACATGGAAATGGTATCCTACAATCCTAAAGAGATAGTTGAAAAAGGTGCGGTTTTACTTGAAGGGATTTCAATTAACGATATTAGCGCTTACGTTTCCTGGCTTAATGTTGTGGGACTACATGACATCCAGATTGTTGCACAAATTGGGGCTGAATTTGGTCTTCATGCTCTTCTCCAGGAGGATATACTCAATACAGCTCAACGACCCAAGTTCGAAGAGTTGGGCGACCATCTTTTCGTAGTTGTCAAGATGCTTCATTTCGACTCGGAAAAGGAAATCATTTCTGCCGAGCAATTGAGTCTAGTAATCGGGAGAAATTTATTGATTTCTTTCCAAGAAATACCCCAAGATGTATTTGACCCTATCCGTGAGCGATTATTAAGACCTACCACAAAGATAAGGCACAGGTCCAGTGACTATCTGGCATTTGCCATGTTGGATTCCATAGTCGACCAATATATGGTGATTATAGAAAAGTTCGGCGACAGGATCGAACTTCTAGAGGAAAGACTCTTGAAAAGTCCCGCTAGAGAACATTTGGAGAAAATATATCTTTATAAAACGGAAATCAACTTCTTGAGAAAGACAATACGTCCCGTTCGGGAACTGGTATCACAATTTAAAAGGACCGACTCAGAACTTATTGATGAAACCACGATACCCTATCTAAAGGATTTATAGGACAATATTACACACGCTACAGAGGCCATTGAGATATACAAGGAAATGCTCAACGACCAATTGGAGATTTATAATTCCTCTCTCAACAATAAGTTGAACGATATCATCAGGGTTCTCACAATTTTCTCGGTAGTTTTTATTCCTCTCACTTTTCTTGCCGGAATATACGGTACTAACTTCAAGTATCTTCCAGAACTTGGATATAGATATGCCTATCCCATATTTTGGCTGGCACTGGTCATTGTTGCTGTAGGAATGATTTTGTTTTTCAAAAAAAGAAAATGGCTTTAACCCAAAATCCAAACGTTCGATATGACATTTAAGCTTGCCCTAGTTTATTTGATGATCGCAATGGCACTGATGATTGTATATTTCTGGAAACATCAGAAAAATAAGAGAAAAATGAGCAAAAGGTCATTGGTAAAGAGAGAACTAGGGAGTGATTTTTTTTCATTTCATTGGTTCGCCTCTTAGTTTCTCAAAAGTTTTAAAGGCTTCGTCCACTTTTTCCTTGGAGGCTTGTTCAAATTCTTTTTCGGTCACCTTGTAAAGTCTTTGTGCCGAATCAAGTCTTGTTTTCATCCTATTGATAATCTCACTGTAGGCTTCATCATGCATCTTATTGTCCAATTCTTTGGGGTCTTCCTTTAGATCGTAGAACTCCCAACTATCAATATCATCATAAAAATGCATCAATTTGTATCGTTTTGTGCTTACCCCATAGTGTTTTTTTACCATGTGAAATGCGGGATAATCGTAATAGTGATAGTAGATGATGTCCCTAAAATCTTCCTCTTCCATTGTATTGGTCAGCAAGGGGACCAGGGACTCTCCTTGCATTTCTGAGCCGTATTCACTTCCTCCCACAAAATCCAACATCGTCTGGGCAAAATCAAGATTCTGAACCAAGGCATCAACTTGTTTTCCTTTTTCGATGACCCCAGGGTATTGCATCAAAAGAGGTGTCCTGAACGATTCCTCGTACATAAAGCGCTTGTCGAACCAGCCTTTTTCACCCAAATAAAAACCTTGATCAGAGGTATAAATCACGATAGTGTTTTCATCCAGTCCAGAATCCTCCAAATAGTCCAAAATCTTTCCTACCCCTTCATCAACGGAAGCCACTGTGGCCAAATAATCCTGAAGGTAACGCTGACCTTGCCAGAGGGCCAACTCCCTTCCTTCAAGATTTGCTTTGTGAAAGGCATCGTTTTTGGGTTGGTATGCTTCGTTCCATTGTGTACGCTGCTGTTCGGTCATCCGTTCAAAATCGGAGGGCCATGGATTGTTGGCCAGTTCTATATTGCCTGCCGCCTTGGTCAATTTCAGGTCGTGACCCTCATACATGTCCCTATATATGGTCTGCTGCTGCTCCTTGGCAGCTTGCTGATTGTTATGTTCCGCAAAATAGGTGTCCGGAACAGGAATGTTGATACTGTCAAATTTGTTGGCATGTCGAAGTGCTGGCATCCAATTCCTGTGTGGCGCCTTGTGATGTACCATCAAAAGAAACGGGGCGCTGTCATTTTTTTGCTTCATCCACGAAAGCGCCTTATCGGTAATAATATCGTTTGCATAACCCTCTACAGTGATGGAGTCTCCATTATCGATAAAATTGGGATTGTAATAATTGCCCTGACCCTGCAAAATGTCCCAATGGTCGAATCCCTGGGGCCAATCATGGAGGTGCCATTTCCCTACTATGGCTGTTTGGTAGCCCAGCTTTTTAAGATGTTTGGGCAATGTTGGTTGCGACCCGTCAAAACGTTCGCCATTTTGCCGAAATCCATTGAGGTGACTGTGCTTGCCCGTAAGTATTACCGCTCTACTGGGGCCACAGATTGAATTGGTTACATAGGCTCGATTGAACTTTGCGCCATTTTCTGCGATACGGTCAATGTTGGGGGTGGGAGCAATTTTCCCGATTTCATGACCATAAGCACTGATAGCTTGATAAGCATGATCATCGGACAGGATAAAAACGATGTTCGGTGTTTTTTTTGCAATTTCAGACTTAGGGTTTTGCTCCTTACAGGAAATAGCCAATCCCAATACTACTATGAGAAATATTTTTCGAAACATCGATGTCTATTTTGATTCTTTTATCTTCTATTTTGTGCCTTTTCCGAAAATGCTCCCATAAAGTTAGGAATTCAATGTCCGATTTAAGCGACTTTACTGTTATTTTGAAAGCAACCCTATTTCAACATAAACAATGTTTTAAGGGAGCAGTTCGAATCGGTTCCCACAAAGACCTCAAATTCGCCAGGTTCCGAAACAAATTCCAATGCACCATTGTAAAACTTCAAATCTGCCGGTTTTAGGGTTAGGGTGATATCTTGACTTTCCCCTTTTTTCAAGAACACTTTCTTAAAACCTTTCAATTGTCTAACCGGTGGAGTTATGCTCCTGATCACATCCCTAAGGTACAATTGCACCACCTCCTCTCCATCAAAATTTCCTTTGTTGGTGACCGTGACATTTATTGTTATGGATTCATTTTGGCTTATTTCCGATTTTTCCGCCGCTAGATTTGAATATTCAAAGTGGGTATAGCTCAAGCCATGACCAAAAGGCAACAAAGGCGAATTGGGAGCGTCCAGATAATTGGATTTAAACTTTTCAAACCTATCTTTTGGATTCGGCCTACCCGTATTTTTCACGCTGTGATAAATAGGAATTTGCCCAACATTTCTGGGCCATGTTGTAGTGAGTTTTCCTGACGGATTATAATCCCCAAAAACAACATCCGCAATGGCATTGCCTGCTTCTACCCCAGAATGCCAAACCTGTAACAAGGCCACTGGAAGGTCATATTCTTCAGCAATCGTAAGAGGACGGCCGCTCATCAAGACAAGAGCAACGGGTTTACCCGTGGCAACTAAAGCCCGAATCAATTTTTTTTGACTCTCCGGAATGGAAATGTCCGTTCGGCTGGCTGATTCACCACTCATTTCGGAAGCTTCACCCACAACGGCCACTACCACGTCAGAGGACTTTGTGGCATCCACCGCTTCCTTTATCATGACTTCCGGAGAACGCTGGTCAATTACAACCCGGGGGCCAAAGACATTCACTTTTTTGGCCAATTCTTTATCATCAGTAATGTTAGCACCTTTTGCATAAGAAATAATTGCATCGGGCGCTACTTTTTTGAATCCTTCAATGACGGTTACCGCCAAATCTGGATTTCCCGTGGGCGCCCAAGTTCCCAACATATTTTTTCGGCTGTCTGCCAGAGGTCCTACCAACGCAACTTTGGCGTTCTTTTTTATGGGTAGAATAGTGTTATGATTTTTTAGTAACACAAAAGAGCGTGCAGCAATCTCTCTGGCAAACTGCCTATGTTCCGGTGTAAGAATGTCCCTTTTTGGCCTGTTGCTATCCAAATATCGATATGGGTTGTCAAAAAGTCCTAGCTTATGTTTTGCTTCCAAAACCCTTCTACAGGCCTGGGTTATTTCCTCTTCCATAACCCTGCCTTCTTTCACGGATTTCTTCAGTGTGCTTAAAAAGCCTTCTCCCACCATATCCATATCCAACCCTGCTTTCAAGGAAAGTGCAGATACATCCTGAAGGCTTCCTAGGCCGTGGGGAATCATCTCGTTCAAAGAGGTATAGTCCGAAACCACAAATCCGGTAAATCCCCATCGGTCCCGTAACAAATCGGTCAACAACCATTTGTTACCCGTGGCCGGTATTCCATCAACATCATTAAAGGAACTCATTACAGATGCCACACCAGCATCCACAGCAGCCTTGTATGGGGGTAAGTATTGATTGAACATTTTGATTTTGCCCATATCCACCGTATGATAGTCACGACCTGCTTGAGAAGCCCCGTAAAGGGCAAAATGTTTTACACAAGATAGCATGGTATTCGGGTCAGATAAGTCAGCTCCTTGGTATCCTCGAACCATGGCTTTTGCCACGGCCGAACCCAAATAGGGGTCTTCCCCTGCTCCCTCTGCAATACGGCCCCATCTTGGATCTCTAGCTATGTCTACCATAGGGGAAAAATTCCAGTTGATTCCATCAGCGGTAGCTTCAACTGCGGCTATTCGAGCAGCTTCTTCAATCAATTCCAAATCCCAACTACATGAAATTCCCAAAGGAATCGGAAACGTGGTCTTATAGCCATGGATGACATCCGAACCAAACAATAAGGGTATTTTTAAACGGGTATTATTTACTGCCAGTTCTTGTGCAACTCTTACTTTATTGGGGCCCGACACACCAAATAGACCTCCCACCTGACCCGCTTTGATTTTCTCTTCTACATCTTTGCTAACAACGGAACCCGTAGCAACTCCACCACCAGGTGTAAGTAGGTTAAGTTGGCCTATTTTTTCATCCAAAGTCATCTTGTCCAAAAGCTCTTGGACCATTGGAATATTGCTTCTTTCTTGTGCCTGTAATCGTATAAAAGCAAAAAGGAGAAAAACAATGAAATATGGTTTGTTTAAGTTCATGTTGGATTCTTTTATTGGGAATATTGTGGGTTATTCTAAAAATCTGTCCTTACAACTGTTATTGCTCATGGGTAAAGCCCAATTTGGTGAGTCCCCTTTGCACGTCTTCATTTTTCATAAACCATTTCCAGAGCAAACCGGTTCTGTGGTTTTCAATCATTACAGGAATGGGCCCCTGATCGATTGCCAGATACCTCGGCAGATACCAATCATGTTCAAAGCTAAACGCGTCATAAGGACCATATTTGCCAATCAAACTGTCCTGTTCTTCATACATAAACCGCAGAAAAGCAAGGCTTTCTTTTGGGGTATAGGGCATGGATGACAAAGCAGCTGTGGGGGAAATCACTCCCAAATCCTTGTCCGGTCTGTGACCCGCATAGCCTTCCATGGAATAACTGGAGGTTAGGCCCCAACACTTCGCTGAATACCCCTCGTAATCATTTGGATTTTTAACACAGTGCCTGTGGTGAATTTGGGCATGATGGTAATTTAACTTCCAAAAATCCCCATATGGGTCTTTAAGCCCTTTAGGATTTAACCCCAAAAAGGAATAATGTGCCCAAAATAGAGGCCCCACGGGAGCGGTGTCCCTAGGATAGTGGTCCAATTCCGTATCCAAGCCATAGTAGGTCACCCCGTTGGATATTTCCCCATTCCTTGCCCAACCCACATCATAAACTGCTTTAGAAATAGGATGTGTAGGAGATGCTGCCGCTAGAATATACATGATAAGGGTTTCGTTGTAACCTCTTACCAAGAAGTTCATTTCCCAACCAAAATTAGGCGACCAATGCCAAAACAGGCCATTCCCCCCTTGGGTATACCAATCCCATTCTACTTCTTCATATAACTTTTGAATGTTTTTCGCAAGTTGTTTTTCCCGCTCATTGCCCTCCTTAAAATATTCTTTAACGGTGAGCAACCCTTGAATAAGAAATGCCGTTTCCACCAAATCCCCTCCATCGTCTTTTGGGCTGAATGGCTTGGTTTTTCCGGTTGGACCATGAAGCCAATGTGGCCAAGCCCCATGAAAACGATCGGCCTTGTTGGCCAGATAGTCCACCACTTTTTCATAGCGTTTTAACGCGTCTTCACGTGATACGAAACCTCTCTCAATTCCCACCAAAATCGCCATCAAACCAAAACCAGACCCTCCTGTCGTAACAACATCTTGATCACTGGAGGGATAAATACCATCCATGTGGATTCTTTCCCTGGCCAGACCTGAAACGAGTTCGGCGCCTTCCCAGAAATAATTGAAGGTTTCTTTTTGGACGAGATCCATCAGATCTTCATCAGAAAAGGAAGCTTTCGTACCCGATTCGGAAGCTGTTTGTTTTTCTTCGACAGTTTTATGGCCATTGCATCCCGCTACAAAAGATGCAATGACCATTAGGTTTAGTAGTAACCTCATGAAATAAACTAACTAACTCAAAAAAGATTTCTAATATCCAGGATTCTGCTCCAAGACACCATTACTCAATGATATTTGGTTTGCGGGAATAGGGAAAATCTCATGTATTCCGTCTGTAAACTGTGTTCCATGTGCTCTAAGAACCTCTCCGGCCCTACCTTGACGTACCAAATCCAAAAAACGGTCGCCTTCTAAGGCCAATTCCACTCGTCTTTCCCTCCAAATTGCCAATCGCAAGGCAATTTGATCCGTGATGTTGATCTCACCCAGTCCAGCCCGATTTCTTATTCGATTAAGACTTTCCAAAGCTGCAGTGGCATTACCCAATTCATTATTAGCCTCTGCGTTCATCAATAGGACATCAGCAAAACGTAAAATTTTCAAATTAGCATCCGCATTCTGTCTACAATTGTTTCTTCTGTGCTGGGCTTCAGGAATGTATACTTTCTGGTTATATCGTGTGGGGTTATCAGGATTGTTTCCGGCCGTTATCAAATCTCCCTCCGGTGTGGTCTCTCCCACAAACAATATGGTGGCATCCATTCTCAAATCCCCGGGTTCATAGGCATTGACCAAATCCTCTGAAGGGGAATTGAATCCCCAACCGAACTGACCCCTTACCCCTTGATGTTGCCCGTATTGGGAGTCAGCTTGACAATTACCATCAGCGGTAGACTGCACTTCAAAAATCAATTCTACGTTATATTCATTTTCGGGCCGGAATAATTGATAGTAATCGGGGAACAGGTCATATCCCAATCCTTTTACCTCTTCGGTCAATGACAGTACCTGTGCCCAATCGCCCCTGTACATATACACTTTAGCTAAAAAACCTATAGCGGCTCCGCGGGTTGCTCTGCCAATATCTTCCCCTGCATAGGAAACAGGCAAATCGTCAGCGGCAGCGGTTAAATCGGCAATTAAAAAATCATATACCTCATCCGCCGAGTTTCTTGGGATATTATAAACCCCGTCTTCAGGCAAATCATCATAAAGGGGAACACCGCCAAAAGCCCGCACCAAATTGAAATAATGGTATCCTCTGAAAAACCTAGCTTCAGCCAATAGTCTTGATTTCAAAGTCTCATCCATATCGATGTCTGGAACATTTACCAATACTTGATTTGCCAAGTTGATACCCCTGTATTGCCCTGTCCAATAATTATCGAATAGAAATGCAGAAGAGTTAAATGTAAAGTTGTTGAAATCGTTCAAAAAAGCTGCATCTCCAGGGTTACTCCCTTTGTCAGAATCGTCGGAAGGTATCTGGAGCAATCCAGTATAGGGAAAACCTGATGTAAACCATTCTATTTGATAAGCATACATTTGGTTTACGGCCTCAAGGGCATGCTCTTGGGTCACGAAAAACTCTTCAGCCGGTACGGCATCCTCCAGTGGAATTTCCAAAAAGTCATCGTTGCAACCTATTGTTGTCATCAACAAAAAGGCCATAATACATTCTTTTTTCATCATCTTTATTTTTGAGTAGTATAAAAGGCAATTCATCATTAAAACTTAATATTCACACCCAAGTTGTAGGTGGCTGAAATAGGATAAACATTGTTGTCGATACCTCGGTTAATAACCGTGCGTTCAGGATTTCTAATCTCTGCGTCTATATCCTCATTAGCTCTATTAATGTTAGTGGCAGTTCCGTTGATTTCAGGTGAAAAACCATTGTATCTGAACAGGGTCAATGGGTTTTGGGCATTAAAATAGATTCGGAAGCTTTGCCAAAGTGGGTTGTCACCAAAAATATCATCCGGTAGTGTATAGCCCAACTGTATGGTTCTTATTCTAAAATAGTCTCCTTTTTCCACATAAAAATCACTGGGTCTTGAGGAGTTCTGGTCCGAGTTCGGGGCAGGATAGTCATTTACATTACTTCCTGGAGTCCAACGATTTTGAAAGAAATCCAAATCCCAACTTTCATTACCAAATCGGGCATTTCGATTAAAATTATATATCTCATTACCGGCCACTCCCTGAAAATCCATGTTGAAGTCGAAATTCTTATAGTTAAGTGCAAAACCAAAACCGTAAGTAAAATCGGGAATCGGGCTCCCCAAAAACGCTTTATCATCTTCACCTATCAAGCCATCATCGTTCAAATCCCGAAAGCGAAATGCCCCTACTCTAGAGCCAAGCTCTGTAGCCTCAGCCTCCGTCTGTATGACTCCATCGGTAATAAATCCATAGTAAGCACCTACTTCTTCCCCCTCTTCCAAACGAATTATAGGATTGCCGAACAAAGCATCACCTGTATTTAAAAAGGAAGCACCTAAGATTTCGGTAATTTCGTTGTTAATGGTTGTAATATTTCCATAAACGCTATAGCTAAAATCATCAGATACTTTATCTGACCAATTCAAGGAAACCTCAATACCGCTGTTTTCAAAGCTCCCTGCGTTGGTCAACAATTCACTGTTCGTGGCTCCTGATGATGCCAGTTGAGAAATTCTGAAGACAGCATCATTGGTTTCCCTATTGAAGTAGTTCACCTCCCCACTTAATTTGTTGTTAAAGAGTCCAAACTCAACTCCAAAACCATATTCTTCTACAATCTCCCAGAAAATACTGGGATCTGAAAACTCGCTGATTGAACGACTGGGGGCTGCTTCACCTCCAAAAAAAGCAACAGTTGGGGTAGAAGCTGTCACATCAAATCCTCTTGGCACGTTCGCATTACCTAATTGACCCCAATTGGCCTTTAGTTTCAGGTTGTTAATTATTCCTTGGTTTTCCATGAAGGATTCGTTGCTAATTACCCAACCAACTCCCACAGAAGGGAAAATCTCGGTATTATTGTCAGCTGGGAAACTTGAGGATCCATCCCTTCTTATGGTGGCATTTAACAAGTATTTGTTATCAAATTTGTACTGAAGTCTCCCAAATAAGGACTGAAACCTGATTTTTGAACCTTGATCATTTACTTCCTCGGTATCCGCATTCCCTAGATCCAAAAATAAAACGGCGTCGTCCCCATTGAAATCCACTTCATCAGCAAAAGCTTGCATTCTGAACGATATACGTTCCTCTTGGGAGAACCCACCAAGTAGGGTGAAATCGTGTTTGCCCATGGTTTTGTTCCATGTGACCGTATTTTCCCAAAGCCAGTTGTCGTTCTCAAAATGATTCCGTTCCAATACACTTACTGGCGATTGTTGGGCATCACTTACAAAAAACTCCGGAGTATATCTGAAATTTCTGCTAGAGGAGAAATCCCCTGAAAAACTAACCCTAACCTGTAAGTCTTCAATGGGTTTAAATTCTGTGTATACATTGGATAACACCCTGTTACCCTGAGCCTTTCCCCGAAAAAAGTCCAATGTTGCTCTTGGATTGCCAAGATTGCCGACTTCTATGGGGGAACCATAAGAGCCATCAGGATTTATGGGGTTAAAAAATGGAGGAGCAATATAGGCTTGTCGAAAAGGTTCATTAATTAGATTGTTGCGTGTATCGGTATAGGCAATTGAACCTCCCACAGTAAAATGGTCACTCAAATCAATATCAAGACCTACCCGACCGGTAATTCTTCTGAAGTCGTCCCCAGAGTTGATTCCTTGCCCTGCCTCCAAAAGACCCTCTTGTTCAAAGTAACCCATACCTATATAGTATCTGACTTTTTCAGAAGAACCATTTACAGAGACGTTATGGGAAGTAGTCAAGGGGGCACTTCTCAATATTTCATCGAACCAGTCTGTATCACCATCAAAATCATTGGGGTCGAGCCTAACATCTGACCCTTCAAAAGCCTGTTTCTCATTAAAGAGCTGTATGTATTGTTCGGTATTGACCAAATCTGGTACGTTAGTAGCCCTTTGAAAACCAATAAAACCGTCGTAGGTAACCGATGTTCTTGCCTCGCCGACCGTACCTTTCTTAGTCTTGATGACAATGACCCCATTGGCCGCCCGTATACCATAAATGGCTGAACTGGACGCATCTTTCAAAATACTCATACTTTCAATATCAGCAGGGTTGAGATATTCAATGTTATTGGTAAGTACCCCATCAACAACATAAAGAATATCCCCATTAGAGACACTACCGACACCCCTAATTTGAACGCTTGGAGCGGCTCCTGGCCGACCTGAGTTTGTAATGTTCACCCCAGCTACCCGACCTTGCACAGAGCTT
>NZ_JANQIH010000025.1 GCF_028282265.1 Allomuricauda sp. | reverse complement strand
TAGTGTGTTTGATGTTACTCCATCTTGTCCCAGAGCAAGATAGCACCACATGAAGAAGAAAAGGAAAACAATTATTTTTTTTATCCCGGGCATGGATATATAAAGATAACATATTCATCGGGCAAATAAAGCGTAGGACAGTACGCATACACATGGGAAGGTCTATTGCAAGTCGGGTTGGCAGATTCAAAGTACTAACTCCTAGCTTTTTCCGTTAACACTTATCCAATACCTTTCCAAATGACCACTAACCAACAGTCCCTCAGGATCGTTTTTGTATGCGCTGTATTTTTCTTGCTTTTTTCCTGTGAAAAAGAGGATACGGACCCACAAACCGTTGCTACACAACTGCTACCTATTAGAATCACAAGCGCTAGTCCGATATCCGGAAACGGCGATTTGATGATCATCAATCCAGGTGGGAGAACCCAAACCTATCCCGGTCTTGCCTTTGGCGAAACCCTGGAGATTGAAGCCGACTTAAGCGAAGAAGGTAACTACACCTTTGCGATGGAGGATCCCAATCTGGGAAGAATTAAACTGTACGCTACCAAGGAAGTTTTAGAAGGATTTACCCTGGGCGCTCCGTTTACCCTGCAGTTTGAGCACTATAAGAATGAGACCATAGCCACGTTTACCGTAGCATCCGAAATAGGGCCAAACCTGCGTATTAGAAATATCGATTTGATCGTATATCAGGGTTATGGGTCCCTGTATCATATTGATTGGGGCGATGGAACAGAAGAAGTGGCCGAAGCGCCTGCCGAATATCAAAATGATGGTGATCCCGTTTCACATCAATATGCGGCTTCCGGAGAATACACCATAACCCTCCGCACGACACATGGAGCGGAAGTGACCGGTTTGGAACTGCAATACACCGCCAATGGCAACGGGGATCGCATTCAAACCCTTACATTGGAAAACCTGTCCAACCTTAACTATTTGAGTTTGGGGGATAGCGATATGCTTTCCGTAGATACCCTTATCGAACAATATCCGGAGCTCACCCATTTAAGCCTTCGCTTCGGTGCTTTGAATTCCATAGATGTATCCAAAAATCCAAAGTTGGAGTTTTTGAATATCACGGGCAACTACGACACAACCGTTAAAGGACTATCTGGGCTAACCCGGTTAAAAGGCTTGGGCATTACAGGAACTATTGAAAATTTAGACCTGGGCGTATACCCGGAATTAACGTCATTAACCCTGAGAGGGCACGATTTTACCGTGCTTGACCTATCTACAAATCCAAACCTCACAACCCTTACCTTACAATTGAACGGTTTGGAGCAAATCGATCTAAGCGCCAATACACAGCTGCAGCATCTTTCCATTACCAACAATAACCTAACCGGACTTGATATTGCCAATAGTCCGGAAATCGTGTATTTGGATCTATACGCGAATTATATAGAGGAATTAAACCTTGCCCAACAAACCCAACTGGAATTTCTAAATCTTTCCTCCGTTCATATAAAGCAAGTGGCCGCTCCCGAGAGCTGGGACGCGATTACCCATATCGATTTGACCAACGCCCGGTTTTTAGATGAAGCGGATTTGTTGGACGCTGTTTTTCAGGGGCAGGTGAACAACCCGAAAACCAAAGGGATAATTCGTTTTAACGAGTTTGCTGTGGTTTTGGACCGTCAAATTCCGCTATTACACGAACTGGTCAACGACCATGATTGGACCATCAATGTACCTGATTGACATGCGACATCTAGCATGTCTTTAATCCCTCAGTAACTCCCAAGGCATTTCCATCTCATTTGCTGCGCTTTTCCTTTGGAGCTTGGAAGCATATTTTCTTCTTTTATTCTAAAATGACTAATTTATACAATGCGGTAAAAACTCAGAACAATATGTTTGGGGCTTCAAAACTATATATGTCCAATAACGGAGAACATGTCTATAATGAGGCCTATCCATCGGAGGGTCTTGATGACTACGTGTCCCTTTATTTCAAGGCGGAGAACCTTTCCGACGAACCACAACCAATGACCATTTGTCCCGATGGCTATTTCAAGCTTATCATACAGCTATTGGAGGGGAAAATCGTGGCCTACTTCCTAACAGGAATCTGGGCTAATGAAATCGATATTGTAATTCCTTCCAAGGTTATCACCTACGGTATAAAATTCAAGATAATCGCGGCCGAGATAATTTTGAAAAGGGAGATCAGTTCTATTTTAAATAGTGTTGAGCAAAAGAAATCAGATTATTTTGGGATGGATAAAGTAGACTTTAGGACCTTTGAGGGTGTTGTAAAGCAATTGGAGGAAATTATGCTGAATAATCTTCCTCCAAAAGAACAGATAAGGGCCAACAGAATACGCTTGAGTCAATTTCTTTACAGTAATTATGAGGACATTCAAGCCAGGGAAGTGGCTGAACAAATCCATTGGTCACAACGGGAAATCAACAGATACCTGAACAGGTATATTGGAATTTCCCTCAAAAAATACCTGAATATCCAAAAATGCTATCGAGCCTACTTCAGGATTACCGAAGGCGACTTTTTTCCGGAAAAGGGCTTCTTTGACCAGGCCCATTTTATTCGTGAGGTCAGGAAACATACGGGCCAAACACCCACCGCATTGTTCAAGGGTCAAAATGACCAGTTTATACAATTGAGGAATATTAAGAAGCTCTAGGTTTGTGGAAACCTTAGCCAATGCGACGACTTCAACAGGAAATCTATTTTCCAATAATTGTTGGCATCCATTTTATTTTTTGGGCCATTGACCTTTACTTTTACCAAGGATCTTTCAAAGAGGTGTCATCGGATACCGTGTTCTTTGGACAGCTAACCAATGTTACGTGGAAAAATCCGCATCGTATCCTTGGGGAAGTGTTCTCATCTTGGGTTGTAACTGTATTTGCATTTAATTTTTTGATGGCCACCCGCGCCCGATGGGTAGAAAACCTATTTGGTGGTCTGGATAAAATGTACCTTATCCATCGTAGGTCCGGGGTCATCGCCATATTCCTTTTATTAGCCCACTTCATTGTGGTCCCTAGGGACTTGGTGGAGTTCAATCCTGGCAAACCATTGGGATTCTACGCTTTTATCCTCATACTAATTGGTGTAGTCCTTTCGGCAGTCCCGATATTCAAAAGAAAGATACCGTATCATAAGTGGGTTAATTTCCATAAACTGATGGGCGTTTTTTATGTGATGGGCGTGGTACACGGAATTATGGTTTCCAGCCTTGTCAAGGAACTTCCTATTACAAGGGTGTATGTCTTCGGGATGGCCTTTGTAGGTATAGGTGCCTGGTTCTACCGTGCTTTTTTGTTTGGCCTCTTTAACAAGAAACTGGACTATACTGTCAATGTGGTGAAAGACCTCGGGAATGGTATTGTTGAAATAGGTTTACTGCCCAATGGACCAGCTCTTGATTTTAAGGCGGGACAGTTTGCATTTTTCACCTTCCCAAGTGTCAGCAGAAGCGAACAGCATCCCTTTACCATCAGTAGCCACCCCCATGAAAAAGAATACCTGCAGGTGACCATAAAAGGGCTTGGGGATTATACCAATGGACTGGCAAACAAACTGAAAGAGGGAGATAGTGTCAAAGTAGAGGGACCCTATGGCAAGTTCACCACCACCCACGCTAAGGAAAGGGAACAGATTTGGGTGGCAGGAGGTATAGGTATCACACCCTTTCTTTCATTGATAAAAGATTATTACACCAAACAAATTACGTTGTTCTGGTGCGTGGCCAACGAGGATGAGGCCCCCTATAAAAAGCGGTTGGAAGAAGTTGCCTCATCCAATCCCATGATCGATTTTATCCTTTGGCCATCCGACAAAAGGGGTCATATCGATTTCGACGATATGAGCATTAGAGACCCTAAGAAAAAATCCTATTTCATCTGCGGTCCCGATGGGCTGAAACGTAGTCTTACCAAACAGCTAAAGGTTGAGGGAGTGCAACAAAAGGATATCCACGACGAAGAATTTGCATTCAGATAACAACTATAAACAATATGGAACAAAAAGAGTTCAACCCGATTATCGAAGCAGTGGTATCGATCAGGCATTATGCCATTGCAATGTCCAATAATTGGTCTTCAATGAAGGCCGTAGGCGCAGTCTTAAAAGATGATATCGAAAAGGCTACCAATATGGTAAAAGCCTATGGATCAGACAGCACCATACACCAATGGGCAAGTGAACGTATCGGTTTTGATGCCACGAAGTCACAGTTACAGGAAATCATGAACCAAACAATTTCGAAGATCAAGAACAAAAGTGCAAAAGGCCTGTTGCAAGATTGGAACACGTATCCCGGTTATGTTTCAAAAATAGAATCCACCTATGAACGAATGAAGGAACTTGGGTTCGCTGTGGTTCCAGAAAATAGAAATGAGGAATGGGCAAACCTTTGGAAAAACATTCACTTGGCCCACACCAAAATGGTGGAAGAAGCAGAGGCCATTGGCATTCAATTGGGTCTTATGGAACAATGCAGCCCGGATGAAGTTGATGAACTAAGTGATACCATACTCAAACATATCCCCATTAAATATTCCCGGGAAGAGGCCCACAAGTATACCGATGATTATATGGAAGCCTATGCGCAGTTGAAAAAAGAGGCTTCCCAAAAGAAAAACCTTTGGGACCGTTTTCTTGACATACTGGCTGGTGGAACACAGCAGACCCCTGCCCAACGGGTAATGATGCAACGTTGGGTTGATGGGGAAAAGGGGGATGCCAATTAATTGGAACAATAACCACAAAATACAATTATGAACAAACTGGTTTACCTTACCCTCAGCGGTACCGCCATGCTGGTAGCGGGGATCACACTATTGTTATCAACTTACATCGGGGTGGGAACTTCTAAGGTCTTGGCACCACTTTTCCTCTTAATTTCCGGAGTTTTGGCATTGCTTTTTTCCGGGGCAAACCCCCAGCACAAAGTCGCTAAAACCTTCCATTTTTTACAAGGTGCTGGATTGATGACCTTTTCAATATTGATCGCAATTTGGCCTGGCACTTTGGATATGTTCCTGAAGCTGACCACCTATTTCATTATGGTCTATGGCCTTTTTGAGATCATGTTCGCCTTTTCCGTACTACGAAGCAGCTTTAAAGTGGACAGATCCATTTTGATGACAAGACTCATGGTCGGGGCGATCAACGTAATCGGCTCGTTCGTACTGTTTATGTCTCTCCTGAAAAGTACAACTTCCGGCCTTAAGGTTGCCGGCTTTCTCATAGTGCTCGGTGGACTGGGGTTCATCATTTTTGCCAACCGTATTAAAAAGATCGAATAGTTATACGAGACGTATACTATGAAAAAATCGTCGCACTATCGCTGATAGCCCTTTTTCTTATCAACTGCAAGGATCAGGGCAAGAAACAGGTAATGGACACTGAGGAAAAACAGGGAAAGTCCAAAATAACCGGTTATGAATAAATGTGTATGAAATGGGCTATTTGCCCAATTGCTCCATAGCATCTGCAATACGCTCTTTTATTTCATATGTATTTTCATCCAATTCAAGAGCTAAATTGAATTTTTCCAAGGCCTTAGGATAATTGCCCATATCGAAATAATAAACCCCTAGGTTCATATGTGCATAAGCATTGTCTTTATCCAAACTCATGGATTTGTCAATATCTTTAAGACCTTCTTCTATTTTTCCCAGTTTTATTTTGGCCAAGCCTCTATTGTTATAGGGGTAAGCATGTTCTGGTTCTAATTCTATGGCCTTGTCAAAATCTATAATTGCTTTCTCATACTCTTCCATCAAATTATAGGTGTAGCCTCTGTTGTTGAAAGCCCAAGAATTATCTGGATTGAGTTCTAGCGACTTTTCATAGTCTTTCAAACCTTCAGAAAAATCCTTTAGATATGATTTCAATAACCCGGAATTATTATAATCGTTTGTATCAAAGTTCGTCTTGCCATTTTTTTTCTCGAATTCTTCGTTTACCAACTTGGCTTTTTGATAGTCGTGTGCATTTAAATAAGCTGATATTGCCAAACGGTATAGGTAGTCCATTTTGTGGTTCGAAGCAATAAGTTCGTTAAACATTGTTCCAGCCTTTAGGAACTCGTTGTCATTGTATAGTTTGATCGCTTCCTCATATTCAGGTGGAAGGTTTTTAAATCTTAACAAATCCAATATCAACTGACCGTCATTATAGGTAACAGTACCATCATGCAATTCAATAGGTTTCCTTTTGGGAATGATGTTAGCGAAAAAGTCAAAATACGTTGATATGCCAAAGAAGAATAGCAGAACCACAAAATCATCATTCAAATTGGTGAAAAACACGTAATAGGTAACAACTAATGCCAATGCCAAAGACATTATGGGCCCCATTAGGGTCACAAAAATCTGATTGTTAATAGAAACGTTTTCATCATGCATTTTGCAAAGCCCAATTTTCCAGTGAAACGGATTCTTTCTGAAAAATATTTCCAACCTTCCAATATTGATTTTGATACTATCCTGCGGGTCGCCATAGGAACCCAAGTACAAAGTAACCTTGCCTTCGGTCAATAACAAAGCGGGAACCCCATGGCCTAGCTCATGAATGAGTGTGGAAATTGGTCTAATAAAAACAACAAATACCAGTAACAGAAAAAGGTAAGTATAAAACAATAATGACTCGCTTTAGGTTATTGACTCAAATCTAACAAAAACCTAGCCTTTGATTGAGATTTATACAAATCTTCATTACTGCCTCCTTGAGCTCCGTTAAAACATGCTAACAAATCTAGTTCCAAGAAAAAGAAGTTCAAATAAAGGATACTATCTCGGTTTACAATTATTTAACCCAGATTTTGATTAGCTGGTATGTTTTTTGGTTAAAATCAAACAAAGGCAAACCATGAGACCTGTTTTCTATCTTTGTTTACTTACTGCTTTATTCATTTCTTGCTCGAATAACGAAGGTCCCTTAGATGAGGAACGCTTAGGGACTACGTTTATTGGGGATGTTGTTCTATCTTCTCAAGAAGAGATAGAAGAATTCGGAGCAAATGGATTCACCGAAATTGAAGGCAGTTTGTTCATTGGGAATTCCGACATTTCAGCCAGTTCCTGTGTTGGGGAGGCAACGAATATTTCCAATTTAACCTCCCTGTCTTCTTTACAGCGCATATCAATTGCCCTTACTATCGCAAATAACTCCAGGCTGGGATCTATTGATGGTTTCGAAAGCTTGAGAGAAGTTAGGGGTGGTATTCTTATTGAGAATAACTGTGTTCTGGAACGAATTTCGGGCTTCGAAAGTTTGGACGCTGCGGTTGGTGGTCTCGTGGTGAAGAACAATCCTTCTTTGGTTACAATTTCAGGCTTTGATGGTATTAGTACACTTAATAGTGGTATACGAATTGAGAACAGTCCCTTCTTAGAGACCGTTGAGTTCCTCAATTTGGAATTTACGGGGACCCTCACAATATCCAATTCCAGCCTTAGTTCATTCGAAGGTTTTCCAAGTCTTACAGGGTTTGCAAGAATCACAATCTCAAGTTCAGCGCTTACTTCTTTGGAAGGCTTAGAAAATATCAATATCAGTAGTACAACAGGGTTTATATTTGAGAACAATAAGGATCTGGTTAACTACTGTGCTTTGAATACAGCTTTTCTCAATAATTCGGATTTAGATGACCAAGATCGTATAAGGATTTTAACAAGAGGTAATGCCTTCGATCCAACGGACGAGGATATCCGTCAAGGCAACTGTTTATTGGATACTTTTTAAAACGTCGTTTACAGAAGCGTACCCATGTATTAGCCCAATGACCTGCCTGAATGAATCCGTTCAGGCAGCCCTGTTAAGAATTTTTGAAACCCGATTCATAAAGCGTGATGTATGTTTGAAAAACGATTTCATATTGTACAATTACTGGACAATTCGTGTAAAAAATCTTTACATGAATTCTTGTTCGTTTTTACCAAAAGGAATATAAAAAATTGATTTTTAAACACTTATAATTCTGGCATGATTTTATGCATAAGTTGATGACTACCCAATGTTGATATGGGTATTGAAAAGAAAAAGCATTGCCTCCTTTCTTTACTTAAAATAAGATCATGCTTAAAAATCATTTAAAAATAGCCTGGAGAAATCTCAAAAAGAACCCCTTATTTTCATTGCTTAATGTTTTGGGGCTCTCAACTGGCCTCGCTGGTGCGCTCCTGATCTATTTTTGGGTGACTGATGAGCTTAGGGTAGATAAGTTTCATGTAAATGACCAGAATCTCTACCAAATTATGGAGAAGAGTGTGGAAAACGGAGAAGTTAGAATTCATGAGCACACGCAAGGCCCATTAGCAGATGCACTCGAGAACGATCTCCCGGAAGTTCAAAATGCGATCACCCTTATGAACCTCGGAAAACTAGGCACAGGTGTTACCTTCAAAAACGGGGAAAACGTTTTTAAAACAGAAGGATTGTTTGCCGAATCCACCTTTTTTCAAGTATTCTCTTTTCCGCTGATTTATGGCTCATCCAAACAAGCCTTGTTGGATAAGGATGCCATTGTTATTTCAGAAAACTTTGCTAAGATCTTATTTGGATCTGTTGAAAAAGCCATCAATCAAAATGTGGAGTATGATATATTCGGAGAGAAGTCGATTGCCCAAATAACAGGGGTTTTTGCTGATGTTCCGAACCGTTCTACACTAAAATTTGATTATGTAGCCACTAAACAAAAACTACTGGAAGATATTTGGACCAATGGCCAAGTCTGGGGCAACACGGGGCCGGACACTTATGTACTCTTAAAACCGAACACAGATGTCGCAGCTTTTGATAAGAAAATTGAAAATTTCATCGCAAAATATGACAAGGAAACTTCCTTTAACCTCTTTACCAGAAAATTTTCCAACGCCTATTTGAAAGGTAATTACGAAAACGGTATTCAAAGTGGGGGTAGAATTACATACGTAAAGCTTTTTTCCTTTGTTGCGGTGCTGGTATTGTTAATTGCCTGTATCAATTTTATGAACCTTTCTACTGCAAGGGTATCAAGAAGGTTTAAGGAAATAGGGATCAAGAAAACACTTGGCGGTACAAAGAAAAATCTAATTGTTCAATTTTTAACAGAATCCTTGTTTCTAACGTTTCTTTCGTTTCTTATCGCCGTCTTGTTGGTGATCATGCTTATTCCGGCCTTTAATTTCATTACCGGGAAAGAGTTTGATTTTGAGTTCACGCTGAATGACGGACTGATAATACTCCTTATAGCACTTGTAACCGGATTGCTCTCCGGCAGCTACCCGGCCTTTTACCTCTCTGGGTTTAGCCCCTTATCAACGCTAAAAGGGAAACTTCAAAGTAAATGGGGAGAATTATTTACCAGGCAGGGCTTGGTTGTATTTCAATTCATGGCGTCTTTGGTACTGATCATATCGGTATTGGTCATCAGCAAGCAAATCAATTATGCTTTTACCAAACCTATGGGATATCAAAAGGAGAACCTCATACAAGTTGATCTGGAGGGAAAGGCCTTTCAAAATCCAGAAGTACTCTTTCATCGGTTGGAAGCTCTGGAAGGGGTAGTAAGCGTAGGAGGGATAAGTGAAACGATTATACGTGAAGATGGAGGTTCTTCGACCTATGGCATTGACTGGCCCGGAGATGATGGCGCCAATATCGACTTTGTTTTACGAGGAATAGATGAAAAACTTGTCAGCACCTTAAATATTGAAATGGCTGAAGGAGAGGCATTCTCTCAAGACCTTGGAACTCCGGAATCTTATCTTCTGTTCAACGAAGAAGCGATACGTTTAATGAATTTGAAAAATCCAGTCGGTACCAAGGTTAAACTTTGGGGTGAGGACAAAACCATATTGGGTGTCATGAAAGATTTTCATACGGCCTCAGTGATGCAGACAATTTCTCCCATAGTATTTAGGTACACCCCGAAGAATTTGGAAAAAGCCATGATACGAATAAAACCTGGAGCGGAGCGGGATGTAATTCAGAGAATTGATGCCCTTTACACTAGCTATAATCCCGGATATGGTTTTAATTTCTCGTTCATGGACCAGGCTATTGAGGCTCAATATCTTTCTGAAAAACGCATTTTAAGCCTTGCCCGTTATTTTGCATTTATGGCCATTTTCATTTCGTGCCTTGGCTTGTTCGGCCTAGCCGCTTTCAATACAGAAATGCGTGTAAAGGAAATAGGTATTAGGAAGGTTTTGGGGTCTTCAGCATTTGGGATTTTAAAACTACTCTCATCCGATTTTATCAAACTTGTATTGCTTTCCATATTGATTGCCACTCCGATTTCCTGGTATCTGATGAAGGATTGGCTTCTCCAGTTCGCATATCGCATCCAAGTTGGATGGACCGTTTTTGTGTTTGCTGGTGTACTGGCTGTTCTTATTGCCATGGCGACCATTGGTTTCCAAGCTTTCAAAGCGATCAGGGCCAATCCTGTGAAAAGTCTGCGTACAGAATAGTTTCATAAAATACCGGCAACCAGAATTCCTATGCGTTTACGTACATTCATTTTGCGCAATAGATGATACCAACAATTGTAGGCGATTATCTACGCAATTTGCTACAGAGGCATTAGTACTACAGGTACGGAAACCGAACTTCAGTGAGGTTCATGAATTCCTTTTTGCAAAATAACCGGTTATGAATACATATGAGATACAAATGGATCAATTTATTTAAATAGATTAAACAATCCTTCTGAATACTGCATCCATTATTAATACGTTGCTTAATTGATATTAGTTTTAAGAACAACTTTCATTCGAACATCCAAAGTAATTGGAGCAAGGAAATGGCATGGACTTAAGAGGTAGAGAAGTAGCAAGGATTCTATTTTTCATATTTATCTCTGCCAATTTTGGATTGGCCCAACCAGGATTTGGCGGCGGTGGTCTCCGAATAGAAAAATTTTATGACGAAGAATTGAAAGAAGTAAAGCTACCCAATCCCAACTATAAATTTCGAGCATTTACCTTAAAGGATACCACAGTTGGTTCCCCAATTGAAAAGGAGTTCTACCTTGCCAATCCAGCATATATTGGTCATTTTAATACAAGGTATTTTGATAATCCTTACCACTCCCGTTGGGATAGTTTTAGATATTATGTGGTAAAAGAAAAAGATACGATGGTCATTGATTTCCATGGAATACCATCTCCCAATCATAACAGCAGTGCAGATTATATGGATTCTTTGGTCTTTAGAAAAGGATATCACAGGTATTTTAGAAATCCCATATATTTTAAGTTAGCGAATAAGCAAAATAAGTTCGAAAAGCAACTACTAAGGAATGGTTTCACACCATCTAACATTAGAAGTTTAGAGGGTTTGGGTTGGATATCCGTCAAGAAGAATGTTCCTTCATTCTTGAAAATCAGTAACAAGCATTTACCCTATTATTATATTCATAGAGCAAGACTTAACATAAGCAAAGATCCCAAAAGGGCCTTTGCGGATATTCGTACAGCTAAACGTTCAAAACTAACCATCGAAGAAAAACAACATTTCCTTTACACCTCCTACTTGTTTAATAAATATCACGCTGAACCTAAAAAAGCACTGTGGGCCATAACCAAACTGGCTAAAATATCTGCGAAACCCGAATATTACGATACCTATTGGAGTAGCTATCTGGTAATAGACAATCTTAAAAAGAAAATCGAATTGAGAAAACAACTTGAAAGAGAGAGCAACTTGATTAAAGACTACGATGAGATGGTCAAAATAGCATATTATGGAATGCGGAATGCCAAAGACACGGTGCAATTTGAAAGATATTACAACGCTTTATATGTGAATGCGAAGAATAGCAGAACAGATTATTTACACCGTATCAATGATTATTCAGAAGAAATAGATAAATACACAAAAAAAATAGAGCAGATACCTTTTGAAAGTACTAACGGAAAGCCTGAAACGCGACTATTTTTTGGAGAGGAGTTTTATTATTTGGGAAAAGCTAAGTTCTTAATGGGAAAAGAAAAAGCGGCCTTTCGTAATTGGCTCATTTTTGCGGATCATGGGGGATCCCAACACTTATTTGAAGAGGTGCTCCCTTATATAGACACTATTGTTTCAGCCAATCCGGAAAATACACAATTGCGATTGATTAAGGGGGCAATGAACCTGCATGCGGCCTTTTCGATTCATAAGCGTGAAAGAGAAGAATATCTCCGCCAGGCATTGAACGATTTTGCATTTATAGAAGGTAGCAAATTTGACAACTACAAATTGAACTACTACAAGGCCAAAGCCCTTTTTAGTCTTCATAAATATGATGAGGCGAAGAAACAAGTGGATTTGGCCATAAAACGAAATAAAAAGCATGCACTTTCCTATTTATTGCGACACAAAATTCACATTACTAGAAATGGCCTGGAGAACAATCAATTTCGTTTTAAATCTCAGGATTATCAAGAGTATCTACGCCTGAAAAAGAATTGGAAGTTTCCCAAATAGCCAACTTTATGCAAGGAGAATTTTTCAAAATAATGGTCCTTATGGCAATGCTATTACAGTTTAATCTTCATAGCCAGACGGATCGTATTTATGAATTCCAAAGAATGCATGTTTCAGATACAGTATATGATTTTGGCCTTATTTCTGAACTCAGGAAGAAAACAGAAATCAAAACGCCTGAATTCTTTTTTATTGAAGAAAGATATGCCGAAGACGCTTATGGTTGGGGACACTTGTTCTATAAGGACGGCAACAAATTCTTAGTCTACTCATTGGATGGTAGTATTCGAGTCTTTGATTTTAAATTCAGTAAAGATGATGGCATTATCACTGCAAAAGATGAATATTATCATGGTTCAAGAGGTTTTGTAACAACTTCACAGAGTTTGATAATCATCGATATTCCTGCGGTTTCTATGTATGCTATGACAACATATGCACATATAGAAGAATATGAGATTCTAAACGATGAAGGAGATCGAATTGATCATAAGGATGATTCCTGCACTTCCGAATATTTCATAAAAAAAAGGATAGTAACGGTAGAAAAGGAATGTAAAAGCTTTAAAAAAGTAATGGAAAATTGTGAGTCCTGTTTTCCGAGTGGTACTTACAAAATCGAGGGAGGCAAACTCATAAAAATCAACGGTTAAGATGAGAAAGGTTTTAGCATTTTATATGCTGTTATTTCTAGCCTGTAACGAGCAAAAACCGAAAGACGAAAACCATACGTTCGACCCCGATCGTACAGTATATGATTTTGGAATCGTCAAAGAATCGGACACGCTGAGAACAGAGTTTATTTTCAAGAACCCACTCGATTCCAACTTAGTAATCGAGAAGATCTCCCAGAGCAGCAAAAGTTTACAAATAAGCCTTCGAGATTCGGTTCTCAAACCAAATGGAACCACTGTGATAACTGTGGTCTTTTTGCCTGACAACCTACAAGGAAATCAAAAGAGAATAATTAGCTTAAAAACGAATAATACAAAGCAGCGCTACTACAACTATTATGTCAAAGCCTTTGTTAAGAGACAAGAAGCAATACAAAGCGCTAGATTTTTCGACCTAATTCTTGAAAAGAAGCATATTTCAGATTCGCTTCCCAAAAAGCACTTTGACTTTTCAAAAAGGTTTACAAAAAAAGAAGTCGTTGCTCTTAATCTGGATACGACACAAATAGGTCTGAATGAATATTACTTTCTGACTGATGAAAAGTTCTTAAAAGAACACATGGATTCAGTATCATTTTTGATGTATTACAGACATACATATGGCGACCAATTGGAAAAAATAGTAAGGGTGAAGCGAAAAGACACCATTTTTGATGTAGCACTTGCGGTGATTGGCGGAGACGGCCAAGATACCTACGCCACTTCGGCAGAATTCATAAATGATTCTATTTTTAAAACGACGAATACTAAAGAAACCACGGTTGCAGACAATGCCAATCTGATGGCTTACCGGATTGAGTCGATTGTAACCAAATACCGCTATAATCAACAATTGGATCTGAGAGAATTCTCAAAAGACACTTTCAATTATAGAACAGAGATTACCACTAATCAATTCACTGGAAAGCGAGAAGTTGTAAGCGAAACGATCAGGAAGCTTGGAACTGTAAACAAAACAAAGTTGTTTTATGGTTTTCATAATTCTTCTTCTTCATATACGGATAGAATATCACTATACAAGAAGCAAGGGGATGGACTTATACAATTGATACGTTTCGATTCGGGCGGCTCTTTCTTGCAGGAGTCAAAATTGGTTTGGTTAAACCAACAACCCTTTGTTTATTTTGGTTTTTCCGAAACATCAGGAGCTTCCTACGGGACCTTATATGCAATTGACAAAACCACATCAAATGCGTATACGGTAAAATATGATTACGGGGATTCAAAAGTTGCGGATAGTTTGGAAGTATTTAACAGTACTGGTCCAGTATTGGACGACACCAATTCGTTCACTTCATTTTCTTCACTGATTTCAAAAAGATCAGAAATACGTTATGGTCTCACAAGAGAATATCAACTGGTCAAACTAGGGGACAGTAGATTTGTTTTAAAGGCTTTTAAGCAGAACATAAAAAAGTTGGAATAATAAGCTTTAATCCGCTTACCGGCACGATACGTATCCTGGTAAGGAATATTAAATTGAAAACGACTTCCAAAGCAATTTAATACCGAGCCGGCACTCGGCAGAGGCGCCACGCTGGCAAAGTTTGCACTAAACTTCCTGAAAATTTCCTTCAAAAACGGAATGACATTGCCAAAGGCAATCGATGAATACCTATACTATCAAATAACAAACAATGAATAAACACTTTTTACATGACCCGATGAGCTCGTCCGCAGAAGCTATGGCGAAGGCGGATAGGAGGGGAGGATAATTTGTGTGGAATGGTCTGTTTCACATCCAGTTAACTTTCTAAAAGCTCCTTAATTAAAAGGAACATCTGGAATTTAGACGAATTATCTAAATTGTTTTGAATCTATATTTAAAACTTTTATAATTGAAAGATGTAATCTTTTTATGTCCAAGAAAAATCCTGAAATGGCCAAACCTACAGCGAAACTACTTCTTTCTTTCATTGTATTCTTAATCTTTCATACGCTTATCGGACAGACCTTGGATGCTACCTTATTGGAGCTTAAGTTTTCCAATGATGGATATCCTGAAAGGTTTACTCCTGTCGAAAACGGGTTCTATTTTACTGCCGATGATGACGAACTGTGGTTCAGTGATGGAACTTTTGAAAATACCAATTTGTTCGCTAAGACCACACAGATAAATCCTGGGGATATTAATAAGATAGTCCCTGTTGGGGACCAGGTCTTTTTTGATGCGGAAAAAAATTCAATGAACGATGAGTTATGGGTAAGTGATGGTACCGAAGCTGGGACCATTAAGCTTACAGACCGCAGTTTGGGTTTCTCCCAAGACGGCTTTGTACGTGGGATCGTGCCTTTTAAGGGTAGGGTATTTTTTAGTCTTTACGAGGAAAACAGTGGTTCGGAACTATGGGTCACGGATGGCACCCTTGCCGGGACCGTGCTTTTCAAGGATATCAATGAAGGGGTGGAAAGCAGTACCCCATTGGATTATTTTGTATTTGGTGAACATCTCTATTTTAAAGCATTTACGGAAGAAAATGGTGAAGAACTTTGGCGTACCGATGGAACCGAGGAAGGGACCATAATGGTCAAGGATATCAATCCGGGGGTGGGAGGTTCCGTGCGTAACAGCCGGGAGTACCTGGTATATCAAAACAATCTGTATTTTTTTGCAGATGACGGTTCCTTGGGATATGAACTTTGGAAAACGGATGGAACTTCTGATGGAACGGACCTGGTAAAGGATATTTATGCTGGTGGAGGTTCCAGCAGCTTCACCATGTATGGTGGTGTGGTAAATGGCACCATGGTTTTTGCAGCAAATGACGGTGCATTTGGAAATGAATTCTGGACAACGGACGGTACGGAAGCTGGAACCACGATCCTATTGGATATTGGCCCGGACGGACTTTGGGGGGTGTCCAGTTTTGAATCGATCGCATTTTCTGATTCCACGATTTTCTTTTATGGGTCGGACTATGATAGTCAACAGGGTCTATGGGTAAGTGATGGATCGGTTTCCGGAACACGGTTTCTTAATTCAACATTTATCTCAAATGCCACTTTTGATGAAACAGGCACAAACATTTACTTTTTTGGCAATAGTAATTCAAATTCCAGGGCCCTTTGGAAAAGTGATGGTAGCCCACAGGGAACCGTTTTGGTTTCTGAAAAGGTGAACATCATTAGTTCCAGTGCGTTCGAAAATGACATGGTTGTTTTAAATGGTAGTGTGTTCTTTACAGGCGATACCGAACGGAACGGAGTCGAGCTTTGGACCTCAGATGGAACCGATGAAGGAACCTCGATTTTTTATGATCTAAATAGAACTTTTGGAGCCGGTCCTTCTTTGCTCACTGTTGCCAATGATCAGGTGTTTTTTAGGGCAAATAAGTTTGGGCGTTTTGGTCTGGCAACTTCGGATGGCACCATTGAGGGAACCAAATATGTGGATCTTACCCCTGATGCTGAAGAAGAACGAACCCAATTATTTGTTGATGAAGAGTCAGAATTGATGGGCCTTGGAGACAAGGTAGTAGTAAGCGCCAATGATGGGGTTCACGGTTTTGAACCTTGGATCAGTGATGGAACCCCACAAGGAACATTTATGTTAAAGGATATCAACCCTGGCTCAGGGGATAGCATGCTGAACTCTCGATTTATCGAAGAATTTGTAGTACATAATGACGAAGTCTACATGTACATACAAATTGGTAATGGTTCTGAGTTGTGGGCAACGGATGGCACCCTTGAAGGGACCAGAGAAGTACTAAACTCCACAATAAGACCAGTTTTTGCTGGCAACAGCCGTACTATTTTAATAAGTTTTGGTGATCAGCTATTCTTCTTTGGAATAAATGGTAGCCAATTAGGACTTTATAGAATTAATAGTAATGGTAGCGATCCCGTTTTAGTTTACCCATTTAGTGAAATTGAGCACATGAAAGTTGTTAATAATAAATTGTTGATTATTCAAGATAATGGGCAACCACAAACGCTAAACAATAACAGGGAACTATGGGTGACCGATGGAACTACGGCGGGAACACAATATCTAAAACGATTTGCGGATCAGCGCATGGATCATGTAACGATTTTTAAAGACGAGCTTTATTTTACGGCAATAGGAGATGAAACCGAGCCAGGTAAAAGAACGATATTTAAATCGGATGGTACACCCGAAGGTACCCTAGCGGTGTATTCTGGGAATGTCCCTGTGTTAGGAGGAACCCGGTTTGACAATCTTGTTCCCTGTGGTGACTACCTGTATTTTGGAACGGAGAACAACTTTGATTCCATTATTGAATTATGGCGCACGGATGGTACTCCTGAAGGAACGGAAATTATACTGGAGGAATCTACAGAAGGCTTCAATTTTATAAATGAACTTTCGTGCTATAAAGACGTGGCTCTGTTTGAACAAAACAGCTTAAGCAATAAGATATCGTTGGTAAATAATGATCCTTCTGCTAGTATAGTAGATATTGATTTTGTCATCCAAAACGAAACGCTCCCTTTTGATTATTACTCGTTTACGGCAGCAGAAACCAAGCTATTTTTTGTGGGCTCCTCGGATATAAGCGGTAGCGAGTTGTATGCAACGTCTCTGGAAACGATAGGAGGAGGACAGGACCTGGCAGATTCGGATTCAGATGGGGTAGTGGACCTTTTTGATAAATGTGCCAACACGGATCCTGGTCTGGAAGTGGATGCTGAAGGGTGTGCTTCAAATCAACTGGACGACGATAATGATGGCGTTACCAATGATAGGGACTTGTGTCCCAATACCACTGCGGGTGCGGCTGTTGATGCCAATGGGTGCGCCGCAGATCAGACAATTGATGATGACGGGGACGGTGTAAACAATTTGGAGGATGTATGCCCAGACACCCCTACGGGTGAAACCGTGGATGCCAGCGGATGTTCCGACTCTCAATTGGACTATGATAATGATGGGGTAATGAACAGTCTGGACCAATGCGCAGATACACCACTGGGTGAGGCGGTTAATTCAAATGGTTGTTCCGACTCTCAATTGGACGATGATAATGACGGGATAGTGAACAGTCTTGACCAATGTCCAGATACCCCAATAGGTGAAGCGGTCAATTCAAACGGATGCTCCGACTCTCAATTGGATGATGACAATGACGGTGTGCCAAACGATCGGGACCAATGCCCGGAAACCAATTCAGGTATCCCGGTCAATACCAACGGTTGCCCTAGAATTGCAGGCAACGCCATACAAGTTTACGTTCTTACGCCAAGTTGTGCAGGTAGTGCCGATGGGGCTATTGAAATTAACACCAATTTAGAGGACTATTTGCTGGATATTACCATTGAGGGAGCAAACCTGTCCACTCAATATGAGGATATCCCTTCTACATCTGCTTTTGAAATCAACAATCTACCGGTGGGCACCTATACGGTGACCCTAAGCATCCCGGAAATTTTATTTGAACAGACCAATGGTGTAAATGTTACCGAACTGGGCAACGTCAGTGGAAAAAGAATAGCGTTGGATAGGGCAAGGAGAACCGCTTCTTACTCCGTCTCCGGAAGTAAAAACTATGAGGTATCGGTAAATGGTAAACGTTCTAATTTCAATTTTGAAACCACGGAATCCCAAACGATCATCATTGAGGATTTATCCAATGAAAACGAAGTGGTGATCCGTGGTGAAAATGATTGCCAAGGACAAGTGAACGATAATTTCTTTTTAGGAAATACCATTCAGGTCTTTCCAACAGTGACCGCCACGGAATTTACTGTTCAATCCAGTAGCCCATCGATGGATCTAATAATATATAGTATCGAAGGTAAAATGGTCAGGCAGCAACAATTGAACAACCAAGTAAACAGTATTGATGTATCTAATTTGAGGTCAGGTGTTTATATCGTTAAAATTTCCGGTGATTTCACTACCGAGTCTGTAAAAATTCTAAAAAGATGAGAATGGATAAAATGGGTTGGCTCCTTGTTGTAATGATGGTCCTTTCTTGCAGTTCCGGTGGAGAAGACTCTCCAGAACCGCCGGTGGTTGAACCACCCATAGAAACAATTAATGTACCCGCCAAAGCAGTAGGGGTCCTGCCTGCCAATGGAGAACCCTGTTCGGAATATGAAACCGTCCCAACTGATGCTTCAAAGGTATTGGTTGCTTTTCAGTGGAATGAGGCCCAATTTGCCCAAAGTTATGTACTAGTGGCCCTGGAGGACAATATGGAAGTTTTTAGGGATACTTTTACAGCGCTTCAAGCAGCAGTGGAGCTGGACAGGGGGCGGACCTATACCTGGCGGCTGATTTCAAGGAATAATGATGGGGAGACTGTTGGAGATACCTATTCCTTTACTACGCCCGGTACTCCAATTGGTAACTACGCGCCTTATGCTGCTGCCATTACCCTGGCCTTTGATACCAACACATTGGAACTGTCCGTTTCCTGGGTGGGGAGCGATGAGGATGGTGACACGCTTGTCTATGATGTGACCCTACGTGAAAACAATGGGATTCTGGTACAAATGGAGGATTTGAACCAGGACTTCTTGGACCCCGTCCCGTATTTAGTAGGAGCGGAGTATACCGTAGAGGTGATCTCCAAAGATCCGCAAGGAAATTTTTCGGTTTCAATAACCAATGAAAAAGCACCGGAATAATTTTTTGTAGTTACTGCACAATTTTTAGAATCGCTACAACCAATTGCATAATCAAAAGTCACAGCCAAGGGAGTATTGAGAGCAAATACTTAGAAATTTATGCTCCTTTGCCAACGTACAGTGTTATATAACTTGAGCTTTGGTACGGCCAAATGAAAAAGGTCTTGTAGACCTTTTGAAGTAGGAGCGAGGTGGTGCGCTGGTAAAGTTTGTACCGCACTTCCTGAAAAATTTTTCAAAAAACCTTCTGTAAAGAAAGGTAATGACATTGCCGTGGGCAATTGATGCATACCTGTGAAATCAAAGAACAAGCAATGAATAAATCGAGCTGTAGCGAGATTCACGAGCTCCGATTAAAAACAATAAAAGATTGGCGAGTAAACACTTTTTACACGATCCGGAGCCTGTCCTGAGCGACCTGTCCTGAGCCGGTGCACTGAGCCTGTCGAAGTGGTGTCGAAGTGAGTCGAAGGATAGGAGGGGAGGGAAACCGAACTTTAGTGAGGTTCATAAATTCCTATTTGCAAAATAACCAGTTATGAATA
>NZ_JANQIH010000309.1 GCF_028282265.1 Allomuricauda sp. | reverse complement strand
GATGAGTTTCATTCTTGCATTCTGATAGTTTAGGTAAATGCCCGTGGTTTCGATTAATCAAGGCTTCCTTTTTGCTTCTAGACCATCCTTGAATTTGCTTTTCCCGATAAAACGCTGAACCGATATTCAAATACTCTTCGACATAAACCAATTTTATTGGCAATCTTTTCCTTGTATGATTTGCTCCTTTTCCCTCTTGGTGTTCAAGGATTCTTTTTTCCAAATCTATTGTACTGCCAGTATAGTAACTACCATCAACGCACTTCAGTATGTACAGGTATCCTTTCATTTTAAACTGTGGCTTTGGCTACGCTCAGCGATTGAACTAGTTTGAATCCGACCTAATTTCTGACAAATTGTGGCTTCGACTAGGCTCAGCCACCAAACTGGTTTGGACCCGACCTAATTTCAACAAATTGTGGCTTCGACTACGCTCAGCCACCAAAATTTCTAATCTATCATTTGCCCTGATCAAAACTAAAGTTTTTCAGCAATTCGAAGAATATCTCCAAATACACCTCTTGCCGTCACTGCGGCTCCCGCCCCAGCTCCTTGAATTACAAGTGGTTTTTCGCCATATGACTCCGTATAAATCTCAATAATTGAATCTGACCCCGACACCTGACCCAATGCACTTTCTTTGAGAACCGATACGAGTTTAACTTCTAAAATACCCTTGTCCTGCTGTAAGTCACCATGTAAATCACCTACATAACGCAACACATGATTTTTTTGTTGCCGTTGTTTTACGCTTTCAAAATGTGAATCCAGAGCATTTAATTTTTTTAAGAATTCCTCTTTTGAAACAGATTGTAACTCTTGCGGAATTAGGTTTTGGATATCGATTTCCGAAAACTCGTTCTGCAAGTCCAATTCCCTCGCCAAAATCAGCAACTTTCGTCCCACATCATTCCCCGAAAGGTCTTCCCTAGGGTCAGGCTCGGTAAAACCCTTTTCCATGGCCTCTTTAATAATCGTAGAAAATGGTTTGTCCTCCTCAGAAAAGGTGTTGAAGATGAAGCTCAGCGAACCTGAAAAAACGCCCTTTATTCTTGTAATATTCTCTCCTGAAAGATGCAATAGCTGAATGGTATCTATCAAGGGAAGTCCTGCTCCCACATTGGTCTCGTACAAGTATTTTTTCTGGTTCTTCAATAGACGGTCTCTAATGGATTCATAGAAATCGAATCCCAGGGTGTTGGCAATTTTATTGGAGGATACCAAATCAAACCCATGGTCCACCAATAACCCATAGTTGGAAACGAATTCAGTACTGGCCGTGTTATCAACAGCGATCAAATTCTCTAAATGATGTTCTTGGGCAAAGGCTACAATATCCTCAGCTGTATAGGACGCCCCCTCCTCAACAAGCTGTTTTCTCCAGTTGTTGTTAATGCCATCGGCATTCAAAATCAACTTTTTGGAGTTGGCCACCGCAAAAATCCGCAAATCGATTCCTTTTCTTTTTTCAATACTTTTTTGGGATTTTAAGATTTGGTCAATCAAAGTTCCCCCCACATTGCCATGACCGAAAATAGCCAGATTAACATGCTTTGCGATACCAAAAATTTGTCCGTGGATTACGTTCAACGCTTTGTGTAAGTCTATGTTATGCACTACCAAGCTTACATTGTTTCCTGAAATCGTATTGTTGAATAGCAAAGGAACCACCTGATTCTTGGCCAGAGCATTGAAGGGTTTATGAAAGGTGCCCAAATCCATACCCACTATAGAAATTACAGCAACATCATGATTCACCGTAATCTGGTTGATATCCTTTGCACTATAGTCCGTCTCAAATTCGAGATCCAATAGTTTCTTGGCTCTCAACGCCTTTTTCGCTTCCACTATCACACCTATTCCCCGTTCAGAAGAACCTTGTGAAATTATTCCGACATTGATATCGTTACGTCCTAACACTCCAAAAATTCGAGCATCAATCCCGATTTTACCCAGCAGACCACGCCCCTCTAGATTGATAAGTGCAACATCATCCAAAACCGACAATGACCGAATGCCCCCATTTTCAGTTTGTGGACCGATAAGTGTGCCCTGGCTCTTTTCATTGAAGGTATTCAGAATGCGTAATGGTATATTTTTTTCAATAAGAGGAATTATGGTCTTGGCGTGAAGAATACTTGCTCCAAAATTGGCCAGCTCGTTGGCTTCATCATATGAAATCGTGTCAATCAGTTGGGCGCTGGCTACCAAATCAGGATTCGCGGTAAAGATTCCATCAACATGGGTATAGTTCACCAGTTCAGTCGCATCTAAAAAATTAGCCAATAAGGCAGCGGTATAATTCGTTCCATTTCTGCCCAGCGTCGTAGTATTCCCCTCTTCATCAGAAGCTATGAATCCGGTAAAAACAGGAATCTCATCCCAAGAAAAATCATGGAAGTACCTAAGTACATTCTCTTTGGATGTCGCTTCATCTACCTCAGCATTCGTATAGGAATTGTCCGTTTTAAGCAGCTCCCGAGAGTCTACAAGTCGCGCCTTTAGCCCTGATTTACATAAACTAGATGTTACCACTCTGGCTGAAATCAATTCACCATGGGAAAGAAGTTCGTCCTTGGTTTTGGCACTATAATCCCCAGTAAGTGCAATACCTTTTAAAAGTTTTTCTATATGTAGGATTTCGTTGCCTATATCCACATCAAATTCGCTATTTTGATATTTGATGAAAGCATTAAGCGCTTCTTCATAATCAGTTCCCTCGGCAGCTTTTTCCAGAAGTTGTTCCAACTCATCGGTTGCTTTTCCCCTAGCGGACAAGACGACTACAAAGCGCTCCTCCAACCCAGTCTTTTCGGTAATAATCTTAAGCACACGCTGAATACCTTCACCATTAGCTAAAGACTTCCCTCCGAACTTTAAAATCTTAAGTTCTTTATTCTTCCCATTTTGTGAGAAAATAGGAAGAAGGAGTTTCTCCAATTGTTCAAACTCCATCAAAAATGCATCATGTCCATGTAAAGATTGTATCTCCCCATAGGTTACATTGGAATTGGCCTGTGCAAATCGCCTATAGGTTTGCCTATTCTCTTCAGCGGTAAAAAAGAGGTCAGAGTTAACCCCGACAATGTGTATTTGGGTATTGCTGTTTTCAAGTTCCTCAAATGCACTTTCCCCATTTCGGGTAACATCAATAGTCTTCAAAAGTTGATTCATCAGTTTGTAAGCCGAAAGTTGAAAACGCTCTTGCAGTTTCTTCCCGTGGTGCATCAACCAACTTTCCACATTGAAAACCTGAAGTTCCTCATTAGTACTTCTTTGAAAACGTTCCTTGAACGATTCAGGGGTTCGGTAACATAACATGGCGTGCATCCTGGCATCATGTACCGGTTCTTTGGAATTGACCAATATTTGCTCTTGAATCTGACAGTTGGCAATCAACCAATCTGTTGATTTCCAATCAGACGCTACTGGAATCAGATGTTTGGTTATGTTGGGGTTTAAAACGGCCATTTCCCACGCCAATCCACCACCAAGTGAACCACCAATTATGGCATGTAGGCGCTCAATTTTTAGCAACTTCAAGCCCGCTAGGAATATGCTAGCGACGTCACCAGCGACAAAATCCTTATAGTTTGTGATAACGAATCCATCAAAGCCATTGCCTGGAATATTAAAAGCCAAAACAGAAAAGTTGTGAGTATCAATACACTTGTTTTCGCCTATCAAATCAGACCACCAACCATCTTCCCCAGCAACATTAGAGTTTCCAGTCAATGCATGGTTTACCAACACCACTGGAGCTGAATGCAAAGGTTTTCCAAAAACCTGATAAGACAACTCCAAGTCTTGAGTGACCCCACTTAACGTGGTGAAGTTTTTGATTGAGAGTTTCTTGAGCATTGGACAATGCTAGTTTTTAAAATTGATTCGACCTCGCTAAGCCTCTAAGATTGAAACCAAGCGAAGCCGAACATAAACATTTCTTTTTAGGCCAAAACTGATTTATCTATAGTGGCAAAGGCTTGTTCCAAATCTGATTTCAAATCGGATAGGTCCTCCAGCCCTACAGAAAGACGAATCAAATCCTTAGTCACTCCTGTGGATTCTTGTTCCGCGTCACTCAGTTGTTGGTGGGTTGTGCTCGCAGGATGTATGATCAAGGATTTTGTATCTCCAATATTGGCCAACAAGGAGAATATCTTGGTCTCATCGGCAACTTTTTTGGCAGATTCAAAACCTCCTTTTACGCCAAAGGTCACAATGCTACTTTGACCATCCGGAAGATAGGCATCGGATAAAGCCTTGTATTTACTGGATTCAAGTCCGGGATAATTCACCCATGCAACCTCATCACGATCCTCCAACCATTTTGCTAAGGCCAAGGCATTTTCGCTGTGCTTTTTCATTCTAACTTCCAAGGTCTCCAACCCTTGAATAATCTGAAAAGCATTAAACGGGCTTAAGCAAGCACCAAGGTCACGTAGCCCTTCAATACGAGCTTTGGCAATGAACGCTGCAGGGCCCAAGGCTTCATGATACACCAATCCGTGATAGCCAGGAGAGGGCTCTGTGAACTCTGGGAATTTACCATTCGCCCAGTCGAAGGTTCCTGCATCGATAATGGCACCTCCAAGCGCTGTACCATTTCCATTGATGTACTTCGTCAGCGAATGTATCACAATATTGGCACCATGCTCAATGGGTTTTAACAAAGCCGGTGTTGCCACGGTATTGTCAACAATAAAAGGAACTTTAGCCGCTTTAGCCTCCGAAGAAATAGCCTTTAAATCCAGAACATCCAATTTTGGATTGCCCAAAGACTCCACAAAGAAGACTTTAGTATTTTCTTGTACTGCTCTCCCAAAATTTTCTGGGTCGGAAGGGTCTACAAAAGTTGTTGTAATTCCCAAACGTGGCAAGGTTACATTAAAAAGGTTAAAAGTTCCCCCATAGAGACTATTGGACGAAACAATATGGTCGCCTGCTTTTAAAAGCACTAAAAGCGCCGTGTTTAAGGCACCTGTTCCCGATGAGGCAACCACAGAGGCGATTCCCCCTTCAAGAGCTGCCAATCGCTGCTCCAAAATATCGTTGGTTGGGTTGTTGATTCTGGTGTAGATATTGCCGAACTCTTGCAGGGAAAACAGATTGGCCGCATGTTCAGCATTATTGAAGACGTAAGCCGTACTTTGATAAATGGGAACTGCTCGGGTTCCCCCATTGGTGGTTACATCGTGCCCTGCATGTAAAGCATTTGTAGAAAATTTTTGATCACTCATGACTTTAGTTTTTTAGATTAAAATTGAT
>NZ_JANQIH010000283.1 GCF_028282265.1 Allomuricauda sp. | reverse complement strand
ATCAAGGTAAAATTGCAGAAATGCAGACCGGTGAGGGAAAAACACTGGTTGCTACCCTCCCACTCTACTTGAACGCGTTATCTGGCAAGGGTTCACATTTGGTTACGGTGAACGACTACTTGGCAAAAAGGGACAGCACTTGGATGGCTCCACTTTTCGAATTTCATGGATTGTCCGTGGACTGTATCGACAAGCACCAACCCAATTCTGAAGGAAGAAGAGCGGCTTACAATGCCGATATTACCTACGGTACCAATAATGAATTTGGCTTCGATTACCTAAGGGATAATATGGCTCATGCACCTGGAGATTTAGTTCAAAGACCCCATCATTATGCCATTGTGGATGAGGTCGATTCGGTACTTATTGATGATGCCAGAACGCCTTTGATCATTTCCGGTCCTGTTCCAGAAGGTGACCGTCACGAATTCAATGAGCTAAAACCAAAGGTTTCGGATATTGTACAAAAGCAACGCCAACACCTTACTGGGGTTTTGGCCGAAGCAAAAAAACTCATTAAAGAAGGAGAGACCAAAGAGGGCGGCTTTTTGTTGCTGCGTGTATATAGAGGATTGCCCAAAAACAAGGCCCTCATCAAATTTTTAAGTGAAGAAGGCGTAAAACAACTCCTTCAAAAAACTGAAAATTTCTACATGCAGGACAACAATCGGGAAATGCCCAAGGTGGATGCCGATTTATTGTTCACCATAGATGAAAAGAACAATCAGATTGAGTTGACAGACAAAGGAGTCGATTACCTCTCTGGAGAGGAAAACAAGGATTTCTTTGTGATGCCAGATATCGGAGGGGAGATTGCTAAGATTGAAGAGCAAAATCTTGAAATTGAAAAAGAAGCCGAACTAAAGGAAGAGCTTTTCAAGGATTTTGCCGTTAAAAGCGAACGTATCCATACCATGACCCAGCTTTTGAAGGCTTACACTCTTTTTGAAAAAGATGTGGAATATGTGGTAATGGACAATAAGGTGATGATTGTTGATGAGCAAACTGGTCGTATCATGGACGGTCGAAGATATTCTGATGGTCTTCACCAAGCCATTGAAGCCAAGGAAAATGTGAAGATTGAGGCGATGACCCAAACTTTCGCGACCATAACGCTTCAGAACTACTTCCGTATGTACAAGAAGTTGGCCGGTATGACGGGAACAGCAGTTACGGAAGCTGGCGAGTTTTGGGAAATCTACAAGTTGGATGTTATGGAAATTCCCACCAACCGTCCAATTGCCCGAGATGACCGCAACGACCTGATCTACAAAACCAAGAGAGAAAAGTACAATGCTATTATTGAGGAGGTTACTGACCTCTCCAAAGCAGGAAGACCTGTTCTTATCGGTACTACTTCCGTTGAAATTTCAGAGCTTTTATCTAAATTATTGAGTGTTCGAAAAATTCCACATAATGTTTTGAACGCCAAGTTGCACAAAAAGGAGGCAGACATTGTTGCTGAAGCTGGAAATCCGGGTATTGTGACCATTGCAACCAACATGGCAGGACGTGGAACGGATATCAAACTCACCGATCAGGTAAAACAAGCCGGCGGTTTGGCTATTGTAGGTACGGAAAGGCATGACTCTAGACGTGTGGACCGACAGCTTAGAGGACGTTCTGGTCGTCAAGGAGATGTAGGTAGCTCACAGTTCTATGTTTCTTTGGAAGATAACCTTATGCGTTTATTTGGCTCTGACCGTGTGGCGAAAATGATGGACCGCATGGGTCTGGAAGAAGGTGAGGTCATTCAACACTCCATGATGACCAAATCTATTGAAAGGGCACAGAAAAAAGTAGAGGAAAACAACTTTGGTATTCGAAAACGTTTGCTGGAATACGATGATGTGATGAACGCGCAAAGGGAAGTAGTCTATAAAAGAAGGCGACATGCCCTGCAGGGAGAAAGATTGAAGGTAGACATTGCCAACATGATTTATGATACCTGTGAAGTGATTGCCGACACCAACAAACTGGCAGATGACTACAAAAACTTCGAGTTCGAACTTATTAAGTACTTCTCCATCACCTCCCCGGTCACCGAAGAGGAGTTCAAACGACTTAGTTTCCAGGAAATTGCCAATAAGGTCTATCAAAATGCTTACGATTTCTATCAAGAAAAAATGCAGCGAAGTGCCGATGTTGCCTTTAGGGTTATAAAACAGGTATATGAAGACCAGACCAACAAGTTTGAACGAATCGTAGTTCCGTTTACCGATGGAATCAAAACCTTGAATGTAGTCACCAACCTCGAATCTGCCTATCAAAGTAATGGTAAGCAGTTGGTGACCGATTTTGAGAAAAACATCAGCTTGGCCATTATTGACGATTCGTGGAAGACCCATCTTAGAAAGATGGATGAGTTGAAACAATCCGTGCAGCTTGCCGTACACGAACAAAAAGATCCTTTGTTGATCTACAAGTTTGAAGCTTTCGAGCTCTTTAAGGAAATGATTGACAAAGTGAACAAAGAGGTCATATCGTTTCTTTTCAAGGGAGAGTTGCCTTCAGAAAATACCAATCAGATTCAAGAGGCACGAACAGTCCGCAGACCCAAGGAAAAGCTACAGACCACTAAGGAAGAAATCCCCAACAGTGATGAACTGGCGGCCCAAAATAGGGCAGCAGGACAAACCCAGAGAAGTAGACCTCAGATTACTGAGACTATTGTTCGTGAAAAGCCTAAAATTGGAAGAAATGATAGGGTCACGATTAAAAACATTATGTCGGGCGAAAGCAAAACCCTAAAATACAAACAAGCTGAGCCCCTGATAGATAAGGGTGAATGGGTGTTGATTGAAGATTAGCCTCAATAATCCAAAAGATAGAAAACGACAGTCAGTAATGGTTGTCGTTTTTTGTTAATATGGAAAACATGGTTAGATTTACGCTTAAAATACCCCAGACTCAAATTACTTTACCTAGCAACGACCACTTGCGGTAACTGGTGAAGAACTAAGCGCAGCATATGAAGATCCCTAAAGCGGATAACGAACTTGTACAAGACAAAATCGATTTGGTTCTAAAAGTCAACTATAGTTCTTCATTGTTTGCCATAGTTTTTGGTTTGGCCTGTATCTTTTTTTTGGATATTCAAGGGGTCATTCCCTATACTTTCTTTGCATACGCCCTGTTAAATCTGGCCAATACGTTCGCTTATCTAAAACATCATAACCTTACGCTTACCTATAATACTACTTCACTGTTGTCAATGACGGGTGCGATTATTGTTACTTTGTTCAGCGGAGGTATCCAAAGTCCTTTCATTTTTATATTGGCCATCGTTGTCTTTGCCGCTTATGTCACCACGATGGCATATGGTCAAATATATCTCATATTGAATTTGGTTGTTGTTGCCTTACTTTTCCTTTACGACCTTGGAGATTTCAGAATTTCAGAGAATACGGTTCCTGAGGAATCCCAAAGTTGGTTTGCTCTTTTAAGCGTAATATTTGCCATATATCTTTTAGGAGGTGTTTTTGGCAAAAACCTTTTGAGAGCTCACAACAAGTTATACCGATCAAGAAATGAGATACAGCACCGAATTGCCGAAAAGGAAACCTTGCTTAAAGAGGTACATCATAGGGTAAAGAACAACCTTCAAACCGTTTCAAGTCTTTTGAGCCTTCAGTCAAGAGCTTTAGCCGACGATAGAATCAGCACAATCATTAAAAGTAGCCAGAACAGGGTTGTTTCTATGGCTATGGTTCATGAAATGCTCTACAAGAGAGAAGACTACCTTTCAAAAATTGAATTGGAACCCTACGTAAAGGAACTGTGCGAATATCTGGTTCGCTCCATAAAGGGAAACATGAACAATGTGAAGCTCAATTTGGAAATTGACGATTATAAATTGAGCATAGATACTGTTATTCCTTTAGGTCTAATCATTAATGAAACCATCACCAATGCTCTAAAATATGGCATCAAGGACGACAGTCCAGGTGAAGTTTCGGTATCCCTACAAAAACTTAAAGATCACCGGTACCTTATGCACATAGGCGACAATGGCGTTGGCTACCCGGAAGAAATCAGTCCAAAAACTTCAAAATCCCTAGGGCTCAAGCTCATCCATAATTTGGCCCGTCAGCTTAGAGGTTCCATAGTAAGGGAGAATGACAAAAAAGGGACACATTACCGCATGGTATTCGAAGAGGTAGTGGAAGAATTCAATGCTATTGAATAAAATAGCTTTTCCCTATCTTTAGAAGGAAAACTAATCCTTCTCTGATGCTAAAAAAATTACTCCTCGGAGTACTGTTCGTTGGTACTTCACTTTCTGCACAAGACTATTTTTTCAAAAAATTTCAACCCTTTAATTCCAATATCCCATCTCCCGAAGAATTCTTGGGCCATGGAATTGGTGAAAAACACACCCGCCATGACTTAATTGTAAGCTATTTTACAAAGCTGGCCGAGGTTTCCGATAGAGCTTCCATATATGAATATGGGCGTACCTATGAGGGGAGGAAATTGATTATTCTAACCATCACCTCTCCCCAAAATCTTCAAAATTTGGAGACTTTGAAAACCCAACATCTGGAATATGTGGACCCTTCAAAAAATACAACAGGGTATGATGAACTCCCTGTTTTTATCAATCTGGGATACAATGTTCATGGCAACGAACCTTCTGGAGGAGAAGCAGCACTTCTTATGGCCTATACCCTAACGGCATCCAACAATCCGGAGATATTAAACTATTTGAACAAAGGTGTTATGTTTATTGACCCCACCATTAATCCCGATGGTCGTGACCGTCATACCCAATGGGCCAATATGTACCAAGGCAATCCGCTGGTAGCTGACCCTCAAGATGCCGAACATAACGAGTATTGGCCTAGAGGACGGACAAATCACTATTGGTTCGATTTAAACCGAGATTGGCTTCTGGGAATTCATCCCGAAAGTCGTGGTAAACTTACATGGTACCACGAATGGTACCCCAACGTGGTCACCGATTTTCATGAAATGGGTACCCAAAGCACCTACTTTTTTGAGCCGATGAAAGACAATGGCTCGCTCGACCCCATAATGCCAAAAGAAAACTACGTTGATTTAAACAACTTGTTTGGGGAATACTTTGCCAAAGCTTTGGATAGTATTGGTTCTTTTTACTTCACAAAAGAGGTTTTTGATGGTACATATCCAGGTTACGGTTCTTCCTACCCTGATTTGCAGGGAGGATTAGGACTTCTTTTTGAGCAGGCCAGTTCACGTGGACATAAACAGACAACAGCTTTCGGGGAAATTACATTTCCATTTACGATTAGAAACCAATATATCAGCAGCATTGCTACAGTGAAGGCAGCTGTGGAAAACAAGGCCACACTTCGAAAGTATCAGCAAGATTTCTTCAAAAGTGCTTTGAGCAACGCCTCAAAAAGTCGAATTAGGGGATATTCGTTCAATGATGAATATGATGCCAATCGGGTAAAGGCTTTTTTGGATAAGCTGTTGTTGCACAAGATCGATGTTTATCGCAGCAACAATGGATTTGTAGTTCCTACCAGACAACCTCAGTATAGAATGGTACAGACGATGTTCGAAACCTACGAAAAGTATCGGGACAGTGTATATTATGACGCTTCAGCTTGGTCGGTGGCCAATTTCTACAATGTGAAGTACAATCCCGTTACCTCTTTGAATTTGGGAGAGAAAATCACAACATTAGAGGGTTTCGTAAATCCGGAAAGAGTCCAAAAATCCAATTATGCCTATGTTTTGGATTACGATGACTATAATGCCGTGGCCGCTCTGAACCATATGCAATCCAAGGGATTGGTCGTGTCCTCTTCATTCAAGCCATTTACGGTAAAAACCTCTGTTGGTGATAAACGGTTCAATTATGGGGCAGTGGTCATTCCCATAAGCCTCCAAAAAAAGAAAAGTGACGAGGTTTTTCAAATTGTCCAGAAAACCCAACAAAAGTATCAGGTGCCTCTATACGGTGTCCCCTCAGGATATAGTCTTCAGGGGGTTGATTTGGGAAGTAGATATGTACAACCCGTAAAGAAGCCCAAGGCGGTTATGATAATAGGTGATGGAGTCCGTTCTTACGATGCTGGAGAGGTTTGGCATCTGTTGGATACTCGAGTGCATATGCCCATAACCAAAATCCCCATGAGAAACTTCGCCAGGGCGAATCTTGATAAATACAACACTATGGTCATGGTTTCAGGAAACTACAAGTTTTCGGAAAAAGTCCAGAATAAAATCAAAGCTTGGGTAGAAAAAGGAAACACCCTTATAACCATCGGTACAGCTACCAAATGGGCCATCGATAAAAAGTTGGTCAAAGAACAATTAACGGATGCCAAAAAGGATACAACTGAGGTCGTGGACCGGAAACCCTATGTGGACGCACCAGAAAATCTAGGCAAAGAAAATGTGGGGGGTGCAATCTTTAAGGTTGATTTGGATGTGACACATCCATTGGCATTCGGTTATCGCGATTCATCAATTCCAGTGTATAAAAACAATACGGTTTGGTTGGCTCCCAGCAAAAATGCTTATGCAACGATAGCAAAATATGCCTCAGACCCTCATATCGATGGTTTTATTACTGCGAAAAACTTAGAAGAAAACCTGAAACCTTCGGCTTCGTTGGTAGTTAGCAAACTAGGCAGTGGACGCGTAGTGCTCTTTGCTGATAATCCCAATTTCAGAGGGTCTTGGTATGGAACCAACCGATTATTCTTAAATGCCCTTTTCTTGGGTGATAAAATTAGGATTCCAGAATGAAACAGCTATTCACTATACTTTTTCTCTTAAACTTCATACTGGTATTTGGCCAAAATGACCTAAGTGAAGGACCTTTTTCACAATTGATCATTAGGGGGGTAACCCTTATTAATGGAAACGGCGCACCTCCAAGGGGACCCATTGATATTGTGGTAGAAAACAATCGCATTGTCAATATCGCCGTAGTAGGCTACCCCGGTGTGGATATTGATGCTTCCAAACGTCCACAACTGAAAACTGGAGGGAAAGAATTGGATTGTACAGGGATGTATCTACTCCCCGGATTTGTGGATATGCACGGTCATATTGGCGGTGTAGCTCAGGGTGCCGATTATGACTACGTTTTTAAACTCTGGATGGCACATGGGGTGACAACAGTCCGTGAACCAAGTGGAAGAGGAATCGATTGGGCCTTGGATTTGAAGCAAAAAAGCGCAAGAAATGAAATTATCGCCCCCAGGGTGTTTGCCTACACCCGATTTGGACAAAAAACCAAAGACTTTGATCCTCTAAAAAATGCCCCTATTAGCACACCTGAACAGGCACGAAAATGGGTCAGGGCCAATGCAGAAAGAGGGGCTGATGGCATCAAATTTTTTGGAGCACCGCCCGATATTATGGCTGCGGCTTTGGATGAAAACAAAAAATTGGGACTTCGCTCTGCCTGCCATCATGCACAAATGGATGTTGCCCGTTGGAACGTGCTGCATTCGGCAAGAGCTGGTTTGACCACAATGGAGCACTGGTACGGTCTCCCGGAAGCGTTATTTGATGACAGAACGGTACAGGACTATCCTTTAGATTACAATTACCAGAACGAACAACACCGCTTCGAAGAGGCAGGAAAACTCTGGAAGCAGGCGGCAAAACCCTATTCAGAACATTGGAACAAGGTTATGGATGAGCTAATCAGCTTGGATTTTACCCTTGACCCCACCTTCAATATCTATGAAGCCAGTCGTGACCTACATCGAGCTCGAAGGGCCGAGTGGCACGAAGATTATACCCTACCTTCACTATGGTACTTTTTTCAGCCCAGCATGATTTCCCATGGCTCGTATTGGCACGATTGGGGCACAGAACAAGAGGTCGCCTGGAGGAAGAATTACCAATTATGGATGACTTTCGTCAACGAATACAAAAATCGGGGAGGCAGAGTAACCACCGGTTCAGATTCCGGATTTATTTTTCAACTCTATGGTTTCGCGTATATCCGTGAGATGGAACTTCTGCGGGAAGCAGGATTCCATCCTTTGGAAATAATTCGTTCAGCTACTTTAAACGGTGCAGAAGCTTTAGGTATGGATGACAAAATAGGAACTGTTGAAATAGGAAAGCTGGCCGACTTTGTGGTCGTTGAGGAAAATCCTTTAAAAAATCTCAAAGTACTTTATGGAACAGGTGCCATTCGACTGACTGAGGATAATGAGGTGGTGCGCGTTGGAGGTGTAAAGTACACCATAAAAGACGGAATCATTTATGACGCAAAAGGACTTCTAAATGATGTAAAACTGATGGTTCAAAAAGAGAAAGAAAAACTCAATTACAAAATTGTACAGCCTGGGAATGAGTAGTCTAAGGAATACCTAGCCTTTTTTATTACGAATTTGATTGATTTTAGAGACTTCACGATGGGGTATAACCTCTGTTTGAAGTCTTCTTTTGTTGTGGGCATTTTTGTAAATGGAGAATCCGAAGAAAAGAACCGCGAAGAAGAGAAGAGATAGGTAAAAGAAAGTCATTATTTTATAATTAAGCTAGTTTAGAACGGTTTTTCTTGGTACGGAAAGCCAAAGCCTTTTTGATTCTGGAGTTTTTGAACTTGTAAAGTCTAGCAACCTCATTTTTCATGCTATTGGTTTCCTTTATTTCAATATCTAAAGTAATCTCCATGGTAATGGTTTCTACTTTAACTTCTTTAGAAGGATTTTGGGCCATTGCCAAAGTTCCGAAGAAAACTACTGCGATAAGGGTTAAAAATGCTTTCATGACTTGGGTTCTTTTTACATTGTAAAATTACCCTCGCATGCAGCCTAGCCTGGATTTAACTCGCCAAATCCGCGTTTTTTATCGGTGTTGGAATCTTTTTTGGGTGAAGTGTATTTTATCCTCGACAAACGTTTTTGGGGTCAAAATCACTCTAGCGATCACAGGTGCATTTCATCGATCATTCCAGAGTTTACCTTCAATAAAAGATTGGGGTCTGGACAGTTTTTTCTGAAGTAGCTTAAATCTTCAGAAGAACAAACTCCTGGATAATCCCCGCAAAAATCCCCAATATCCCGTATTATTTGGAAATGTAAGTGAGGTGCGTAGTTAACGTTAATGTCAGGAGTGCCCAAAGTGGCCAGCGCCTCTCCTTTTTTGAATTCCCTTCTTTCATATATACCCTCCAAAGACTCCAAAGATAGATGTCCATACAAAGTATAGAAGAAATTCGAGCCCCATTGATGCTTTAAGATAATAGTGGGGCCATAGTTTCCCTTATCGCTATTATTGGCAAAGCTATGAATCTGCCCATCCAAAGGAACAATTACCTGGGTGCCTGCACTGCACCAAAAATCCACTCCCAAATGAATATCCCGTTGCTCATTGATCGTAAAGCGTTCAGCTTGGGCATAGAGCCCCCTTTTTTCCAAATAGCCCCCAAAAGCCACTTTTTTAGTGTTCCCCAGTACGTTATCAACATAGTTTTGACACTCTTCTGGGGATGTTAGGTCTATTTCATCCAAATGAGCATTTTCCGTGGATAAGTCTATTGCTACATAATCAGATATTGGAATTGCCCAATCGATGACCTGAATGGGCTCAGTGTCGATACTTTTTAGATATTCCTCAAATTCCACGATAAACGGTTCTGGATTAACATTTTTTAACAAGTGGGCCCGTAATACTTAGTATCTTACACCTACTAAGGAAAAAAACCAAAATGAATATATTAAGAATTCCCTTTTTAGCACTCCTGTTTTTTGTTTCATTAAGCTGTCAACCCAAAAAAACTTCTCAAAAACCAGAATTGGCCCAAGAAAAGACCATTGAAAAGGTTGCTTTTACGGCTGCACAACTACAACAGTATGAAACGGCGTATTTCGCCAGTGGTTGTTTTTGGTGTGTGGAAGCAATTTTTGAGAGCGTTAAAGGTGTAAAGGAAGTATATTCTGGATATTCTGGAGGAGAGGAAAAAAATCCAACCTATGAGCAGGTAGCTTACGGTCGTACCGGACATGCCGAAGCAGTTGAGGTCTACTATAATCCTGAGGAAGTCACATTCACCCAATTGGTACAAGTGTTTTTTGGTTCCCATGATCCCACGTCCGTAAATCGTCAAGGACCGGACCGAGGTGCCCAATACCGTTCAATCGCCTTTTACGAGAATGAGCAGGAAGAAAAAATCATAAGGGACTATATCGCTTTGTTAGAGTCCAAAAACGTTTACGACCGTCCTATTGTCACTCAAGTAGTGCAATTCGATACGTTCTATAAAGCCGAGGAATATCATCAAGATTTTGAAAGAAGAAATCCGAACAACTCCTATATTAGAAACGTTTCCATTCCGAGATTAAATCGATTCAAAGGGAACTTCCAGTCTTATTTGAAAGAAGATTCTCACTAATAACACAGTTCGTTTTTTCAAAATACGTATCTTCGGGTCATGCGAACATCAGTTTACATGGCCTTTTTATTGCTCCTTTTCAGCTGCAATTCGGCACAAAAAGAAGACCATCAAATCATTGAAGTCAACAAAGCCCCTAAAAGTCCTCTTATTGATGGTACTGCGATGGATGCATGTTGGGGCAATAGTGAGTGGCTGGCCTTGGACCAACTTTGGTTAGGGAAAGCATACAGTACCGACGATTTTAATGGCAGATATAAACTGAGCTGGGATGAGGAAGCTCTCTATCTTTTGGTGGAAGTAACCGATGATGTTCTTTTTGACCAACATAAGGACCCTTTACAACTGTGGTGGGATGATGACTGTGTTGAAGTTTTTGTAGACGAGGACAATTCGGGCGGTCCCCACCAATTTACACATAACGCCTTTGCCTATCACATTGCACTGGACGGAAATGTAGTGGACCTTGCTCCAGGTGAGGAACCAAAACTTTACAACGACCACATTGTTTCCAAACGTGTTACCGAAGGGAATGTTTCCACATGGGAAATTGCCGTGAAGTTGTTCTCTGATGATTATGTCGATGGCGGCAACAATACGCCAAAAAAACTATCGGATAAGAAAAAAGTTGGTTTTGCCTTGGCCTATTGCGATAATGATGGAAGTAAGGAAAGAGAAAATTTCATAGGCTCCGTTTTTGTTCCTGGAGAGGATAAAAATCAAGGGTATATCAATGCAGATATCTTTGGGACGTTGCTACTCAAATAGTCCTATTGCCTTAGAACCACTTCGCTGTACTTTGAATTGATATTGATGGATTTATTGTTTCCCTTTTTAATATGATAACCTTTATAAACATTGGTATCAAAGTTTTTGGAGGTTTCAATAGATAGTACTTTGGGATACTTAAAATCAGAAGTGGTCTCATTCACATATATACTAAAAGGAGCCTTTGGCAAGGCAAAATCCACCTCACCATTCTCTACCGAAATATCGATATTGGTAAAATTGTCACCTACGGATTGAATGCGTAACTCCCCGAAATTATTGCTCACCAGGGCTGCGCTCTCCAATTTTTCTATGAGTACGTTGGATGACACAGAATTCAGCTTCAACTCTCTGACTTCCTTGAGCTTTACATTATCTGAATAGTCTGTTTTTAATTGCCCGTAGTTCCATCTTTGCACCTCAACCGGTGAATATGAAGCTCTTATTGAAGTTCGTTGACCATCAATGGTGGAAGCAAGCAAGCTTGCATAAGACAAGCTTGCATTAATGTTTCTGGTATTGGCAGCCAATTTTACCTCACCATGCCTCACATTCATTTTCAATTTAACCGACTTTGGCATTTTGACCTTGATTCGCTTTTTGACTTTATACTGTTTTCCTTCACCGTCCGAAGAAAAATAAAACACATTGGGCTCATCGTCATCACTCACATGAACACGAAATCCACTACTTGATTTATACTTCTCCTTTATCTTCTCCCTTAAGGCCTTTTCTTCCTCACGCTTCGCCCTGACCTGTTCACGAAGCTTGTCCCTTTCCTCTCTTAATGCCTCTCTTCGCTCGCGAACTTCTTGCCTGCGTTGTTCTTGGGCTTCTGCTTTTTCCTTCAATCGCTCGCTCCACTCCTTGAACCGACTTTGATATTCATCGTCAAAATTCTTGTCAAATTCCTTTTTCCATTCCTTTAGATATTTATCCCCATCTTTTTTATAGGCATCATAATCAAATTCGATATGTGGAATTGGTGGCATTGGTGGTAAATCGGGCAAGACAATGACCTCGGGCAATTCGGGAATATTCAAATCCTCAAAAAGAGGCTCCACAAACTGAATGTCAGGGGTAACAAAATTAAAGCTGTAGTCGAAATCCCCATTGGTAACGAAATTAAAACCCCTACGCGGTGTGCTCACTTGGATTTCCTTGCTATTGCCGACTATTTTTACCGCTTCGTCCTCAAAAAAACGTTCGGCTTCCTCCTTAGTGGCATCCTCAAGCTCCACCACAGCAGTGATTTCTACCTGATTTTTATCCCAGGTTTCAAACTCGATGTCAGCATGGCTGGTATTAATGTCAAGCACGGCATCGCTCGAGACATTAAAGGTTTCTTTGTAGGTTCTAGAGTCAGATTCCTGTCCCGTTAAGGTTGCTGCTGAAAACAAAAGCAGACATAGGCTAAATAATATTTGATGATTCCTGTTCATTTTCTGATGATTTTAATTGATTCAACTTTGTTTTTAATTTCTGAAGGAGCTGCAACCTTAGTTGTAAATTTCCAATCAAGGCGCTTATGGTATCGTCATTGGGCCCAATTTCATTGAGCTCTTCGTTTAACCTTCTGTATTCTTCATCCAGTTCTCCAAGACGTTCCATATACCCATCCACAAGGGCCTTATCCTTTTGATTGAATTCCAGATCAGAAAGCTCCAGGTTGATGTTGGCCACATAATAGTCTTCTATTTTTTTGAATTCGGGAGATAAGTCCCCCAATGAAAGCGTGTTGACATTTTTTGCCGGACCTTCTTGTTCTACGACTTGGGGGGTACCACTCTCATCGGTTCCTCCCTGAAAGGAAAAGAAGTAAACTCCCAAACCAAGAATCACAGCAATTGAAGCCGCCACCGACCACCAGAGATATATTTGTTTTCTTGGCCGTTCAGGTAGTTCTTCCTCTAATTTGGACAAAAACCTATCCTCATGCCCTGGTCTCATGGCATATTTTTTTTCTTTCCGTTCCTTGGCGAACAATTCCCTAAGATCTCGTTCCATAAGCTTTGTCTTTTAGCATCTCCCTCAACATCGATTTACCCCTAAGCAATCGGGTTCGGGATGCTGTTTCCGATATTTTTAAAATTTCCGATATCTCACTGTGGTCGTATCCCTCTACAAAAAACAATTGTACTACATACCTGTATTTATCCGGTAATTCTTCAATTGCGTCTTTTACTCTTTCAAGCGATATTCGGTCATCAAAATTCCAGTCTTCATCCTCTGCCACATGCATATATCCTTCATTTAACTCAACCGTTCTTTGTTGTTTCGATTTCAAAAAATCAATACTTCCATTGACCACTATTCTTTTTAACCATGCCCCAAAGGTGACATCTCCCCTAAACTGGTCTATTCGCTGAAAAGCCTTGATGAAGGACTCTTGTAAAACATCCTCCGCGTCATCCGGATTTTTCAAAAAACGCATAGCGACTGCGAACATCCCATCACAATACTGCCTATAAAGCTGCATTTGCGCTCTACGGTTGTTGGCCTTGCACTGTTCTACCAGTTCAATTTGAAACATGGTCAGTTTTAATCTTGGTTTTAATGTTGTTCAAGATAAGGACGATGCAAAAAAGTCCATGTTGCAAAAACTTAATGTTAGAGTCCTTTTTTAAACATAAAAATCCCTGCTTTCCTCAAGATATGGACATTAGAGAACACTCAAAATCTTTAACTTCGTGATAAATCCTATGATTTCAGTTAGTGGCAAACCTTAAGAATACCCAGCACGATAGTATTTCAAAAATAAGAAAGCTCAGAAAGGAGGAGATTTCTGTGGACCGTTTGATTGAAGGTATCAAGAAATCGGATAAGGCTTCTTTGGCAAAAGCGATTACTTTGGTCGAAAGCGCAAATCCTGAGCATCTGGAAAAAGCGGAAGAGCTGATAGGAAAATCCCTTTCTATTGCCTCCAGAAGTGTTCGGATTGGAATCACAGGTGTTCCTGGGGTAGGCAAAAGTTCGTTTATCGAAGTGTTGGGAAAAACACTCACGGATATGGGCAAGAAGGTCGCCGTACTGGCTGTTGATCCCACAAGTGCCTTAAGCAAGGGCAGTATTCTTGGTGACAAGACCCGTATGGAAGAACTTTCAAAAGACCCCAACGCCTTTATTCGTCCTTCCCCATCAGGAAAATCCTTGGGCGGGGTTGCCCGAAAAACAAGGGAAAGTATTATTCTCTGTGAAGCATCTGGCTATGATGTAATATTAGTTGAAACTGTTGGTGTCGGACAAAGTGAGATTGCTGTTCACAGTATGGTCGATTTCTTTTTGCTGTTGAAACTCTCTGGTGCTGGGGATGAATTACAAGGTATTAAAAGGGGAATCATGGAAATGGCCGATGCAATTGCCATTAACAAGGCTGACGGTAACAACATTGAACGAGCCAAACTCGCCCAAGTGGAGTTTTCAAGGGCCCTGCATCTTTATCCCCCAAAGGAAAACGGTTGGGTTCCCAAAGTACTTCTTTGTTCCGCCATTGAAAACAAGGGAATCACCGAATTGTGGGAGGTTATACAAAATTTTTGCAAGTCCATGAAGGATAACGGGTATTTTGAAACCAACCGTAGGCTGCAGAATAAAAACTGGTTTTTGCAAACGGTAGACGAACAAATCAGGTCTTACTTCCACCAACAAAAATCCTTCATTACAGCAGAAGAAGAAATGCTGAAAGCCATTGACAGCAATCAGATTTCCCCCTACCATGCGGCCAGAAAACTGTTGGACCAATTTAAAAACCAACTTAAATAAAAGTTCTAAATTTGACCCGTAATACTGCTAGTAGATGAACACGGTCACCAACTCCCTTCTTTCCATTGTGGTCCCTCTTTATAACGAACAGGACAATGTCGTGCTCTTGACCCAAAAAATACATGAAAATCTAAAGGGGTATCAATACCAAATTGTTTATGTGGATGATTTCTCGACCGATAATACTAGAAAAGTGGTCAAGGAAATGAATGATGACCACGTTCATCTCATTGAACTCAAAAAGAATTACGGTCAAAGTTTGGCTCTGGCCGCTGGCATAGACTATGCAGAAGGAGAGTATATCATTACTATGGATGGGGATTTGCAAAACGACCCATCGGACATTCCTAACATGTTAGGATTTGCCGTAAGTGGTGAGTATGATGTGGTAACAGGAATCCGACAGAAGCGAAAAGATTCTTTGGTTAAGAAAATACCATCCAAAATTGCCAATTTTTTGGTGCGTAGGGTTACGAAACTGGATATAAAGGACAATGGCTGTGCCTTAAAGGTATTCACTCGGGACATAGCCAAGGGACTTAATCTTTATGGAGAAATGCACCGTTTTATAACTCTTCTGGCCCATTTGGAAGGAGGACAAATCAAACAAGTGCCCGTAAAACACCACGCCCGTCATGCCGGGGTTTCCAAATATGGTCTAGAACGCGTATTTAAGGTAGTGGCCGACATGATGCTTTTGTTGTTCATTCGAAAATATTTTCAGCGACCCATACACCTCTTCGGAATCTTTGGGGTGCTGCTGATTATCCTCGGAATTTTTATCAATATCTATTTGCTTATCATAAAGCTGGGCTTCGGTGAAGATATCGGTAGCCGTCCTTTACTCATTTTTGGAATGATGTTCATTCTGGGAGGCATTCAACTGTTCACCATTGGTATCGTTATGGAACTCTTGATAAGGACCTACTACGAATCCCAACAAAAAAGGCCATACCGCGTCAAAAAAATCTCCATAGGTGCAAGAAAAGCAGCGTAAACAACTGCTCACCATCTTGAAGATGGTTGTTAGTGCGGTTCTGATTTATTTCATTTTTACCAAAATCAACTTTCAAGATGTTGTAAAAACATTGAAAACCAGTAATCCTTGGTTTCTTTTGTTAGGAACGCTTTTGGTGCTTTTCTCCAAAGTAATGGCTGCTTTCCGGTTGAATCACTATTTCCATCAAATTGAAGCGAAGCTTACCACATGGAGTAATCTGAAACTTTATTTTTTGGGTATGTTCTACAATCTTTTCTTACCAGGAGGAATTGGCGGCGATGCCTACAAAGGCTATGTTGTACAAAAGCAATTTAAACCCGGAACGAAAAAAGTTGTTGCCGTTCTTTTACTGGATAGATTAAGCGGACTTTTGCTTCTCTTTGTTTTTGCCTGTCTGCTGTGCATTGTATTGAAGAACGATTTCATTTCACCTTATAAGATAATTTTCGCCGTTGCTATTCCAGCGGGCATCTTTGTTTTTTGGTGGGTCAACAAAAGGTTTTTTCCGTACGCTTTGCCTGTTTTCTGGAAATCCTTCATGTATTCCGCGGTAGTTCAGTTTTCGCAGATGATCTGTGTTCTTTTTATACTATGGTCATTTGATGTCCACAGGGAACAGATACAATATCTTTTGGTTTTCTTGGTTTCCTCTATCGTTTCGGTCATTCCACTCACCATTGGCGGAATCGGCAGCAGGGAAATTACCTTTCTTTATGGAGCCCAATGGTTAGAACTGGAAGCAAACACTGCCATTGGTGTCAGTTTTGTATTTTTCCTCATGACGGCATTGATATCCTTTATTGGAATCCTCTACCACTTTAGAAAACCACAACTGGAAACTACAGGAAATCAGTCCAAATAAACAAGATGCACCCGATTTAACACTTTGGGTCTCGTATAGGGGTTCAAGAACTTCAATTGAAGCCTGGTGATTCGAAACTGGTCCACGGTAATCTTATCATGCCAATGAAATCCATTGTTTTCCATTTTCTCCAATTCCTCATCACTGGCGTATATCCAAACATCATGTTTTTCTTGCAATTCATTCATGCTTAGGATAGCTACTGGTTTCTTATTGTAGAAATCCAACCCCCATGTATGGCGATTGGAGACCTTATATACTTGGTCTACTGGAATGTTGGCTTCCCTTATGCGTTCGGCCATGGTAGAGCCAGCCTGATATTTTAGCAAAGAAGGGTAAAAATGGGTGTTCATGACACCATTGAGCAAGAGCGAACTATATACCGATAAGGTAATAATTCGCATATAATACGCTTCACGTTTTAAACAGAAATAGGTAATAACCGCTAGCAAGGCCATTAGAATGAAATAACAATGTAGTTTTTCAAACTTAAAAACATGGAAACAGACCAAAAGGACAAAAATGAAGACTACGCTTAGAACAGCATATTGAACCCCCAATATAAATTTGATTGCCGAGTGCTTCGAATAGCGATATAGGCTATGCAGGTAAGAAGCTGACAAAATGGAATATAAGGGTATCAAAATATTCATGTAGTGCGGCAACTTAAACTGCGCAAAACTGATGATAAAAAATAGAATGGTTATCCCACCCAAAGTAAGGAATTCATACTGTGGCTTGTATTGAAAACGAAGCCTAAAAAAGGTTTTGATCCTGCGCCAATAAGCAATCAGCGCCAAAATAGTCCATGGTAGAAATACCCAAAGAAACGTATGGAAGAAGAAGAAGTAATCGCTACTGTTCTTTCCTACTCCCTCGCCACTAAGGCGTTCAAAGCTCTGTTCCCAAAAAATGAAGAAAATTCCACTTCGGTTCGATTTTCCTCGAATCACCTTTTCAGGATGAAGGTCAAATTGCAGATAATATGCATACAACATCGGAGCAATAGTAATCGCAAAAACCAAAAGTGCGACTAGTACCTTCCAGTTTAAAAGACTTTTCCATTTTCGGGTATAGGCCAAATGGCAGAGCAACGAAACGCCGATTACAACCAGGGCAATTTGACCTTTTGTGGAGAAGGCCATTCCAGCGGCAAAAGCTCCCAACACGATGGCAACGAGCTTACCGGTTTCCAAATACCGCACCAACTGCCAAATGGATAAGATGGTAAATCCGGTTAAAACTGCGTCCGTTCGGACATCGATATTTGACAAAACAATCGTTTGGGCCGTCATGAAAATCAGCGCAGAAAACTTTCCAATATCATTGTTGTAGAGCAATTTTCCCAAGCCATAACAGCTATAAGCACCTAATAGCGTGACCAAAATTCCAGGAAGACGGTATGCCCAATCATGAATTCCGAAAATTTTATAGGAAAGAGCGGCCAACCAATAATGCATGTGGGGTTTGTCCAGATACTCTTCGGTTCCTTTGATAAGAGTAAAGAAATCGTTTTCTTGAACCATTCGCATTGCCATCACGGCGAATTGTGCAGAATCGTTCTCAAAAAGAGTGACAAACATTCCGGCAATGTAGACAGCAACTACCAGGGCAATTAAGAACCAGTACCTTACCGATGAAATCATGTGCCGAATTTTTCGAATGCAAATATAGACAAGTTGGCAAAGAGACCTCCAAAAATCAGCCCAATTAATATACCGGTGGCCACATCCAAAGGATAGTGAACCCCAATGTAAATTCTACTGTAGGCTACAAGCAAGGCCCACAGCGCAAGAGGAGTACTTATCCATTTAATCTTTGCTTTGAAAAGCACCGAAAAAAAAGTAGCCAGTGCAATGCTGTTGGAAGCATGGGCTGAAAAATATCCGAACTTGCCTCCACAGGATTTTTTCACCAAGCGCACCAGGGAACCAATGTCCAAATCATGACAGGGACGGGGTCTTTGAACGCCATACTTAAAAAAATTGGCCAACTGGTCGGTGGCAGTAATCAATAGTCCTATAAACACCAGGGCAATTAGCGTCCTTTTCCACCCGAAGAAATGATATAGGGTCCCAAGAAGTACAACATATAATGGAATTGCGCTCCACTTATTGGTGATAAAAAGCCAAAAACCGTCCCACGTTTCCGTACCGAGTCCGTTCAAGTACAGAAAAACCTCTTTATCCCAGGTAATCAATTCCTCCAACATCGTTATTCCTGATAACGTGAAACTTCCCTATCATAAAAAGCTGTTGCAGCCTCTATCAAGTTTTCCGTTTCATTGGCAAGCTCTTCCTCATCCTCTTTGGAGAACTCCTCAAGCCATTCCACTTCATCATTTTCCAGATTGATAATGAATCTTGGATATTCAGTATGAACAATAAAAATTGAATCGGGATAATCGGTATTGTCACCTAGGAGAAATTTAGGCAGTTCCATATGTATTTGTTGGTTTGAGTGTTGAACTAGAAATACTGTTTGGTTTTGATAAGTTTTTTGGTCAGATAATTGAATCGAATATACAACATTACAGCAGAAGCAGTTAGACCCAACAAAAGCCCCAACCAAATGCCTGAACTCTTCCATTCGGTATGCAATCCAAAATAATAACAGATAGGAAAACCTACCAACCAATAAGCTATAAATGTGATAAAAGTGGGAATACGGACATCTTGAAGACCTCTCAACGCACCTAAGACCACTACCTGTATTCCATCGGAAATCTGAAAGAAAGCAGCTATCAATAAAAGCTTCGCAGCAATAATGATTACTTCGGTATTATCAACTTGATTTACGACATCATCTATATCCAGATAAATCGTTGGCAGCCAATGTCTTCCCAATAGGAACAGGGTAGCGAAGATAATCTCGAGCAAAAGGGTCAAAAAGAAAATCGACTCGGCTATGCGCTTCAATTCCTTAAAATTTTGAAGTCCTTTTTGGTTTCCTACGCGAACCATGGCGGCAACACCAAGACCCATGCCCACCATAAAGGTCATACTGCTCAGGTTCAACGCAATTTGATTGGCGGCCTGGGCATTTTTCCCCAAAACTCCACTCAACCAGATGGCCGCGGTAAAAATGGCGACCTCAAAAAACATTTGGAGAGCTGAAGGGAACCCCAACCCCATTATCTTTTTAATTACCGCCCTTTCAATCTTCCGAAAATTAAAGCCTGTCACGTAAGGTTGGAACTTTTCCTTCCGGTTGAGCAGAAACCAAATATATCCGACCATAATAAATCTGGAAGCCAAAGTACCTATCGCCGCACCTACAATACCCAATTTAGGAAATCCGAAGGAACCGAAAATCAACAGGTAATTGATGGTGACATTCATCACATTCGCCAATATGGTGGCATACATGGGATATTTGGTTTGTGAAAGACCCTCGGAGAATTGTTTGAACGCTTGAAAAACAATCAAAGGAACTAGTGAAAAAGCCACCAAATCAAGATAGGGAATGGCCAGTTCAACCACCTCCGGAGGTTGTTGCATGACATGAAGTAGTGGCTTGCACAATAATATGATCCCGAAAAGGGAAAATCCTAAAATGGTACAGAGAACGATACCATGCTTTAATGCACTTTTTCCCCCGGCTTGGTTCCCTGCTCCGTCCGCTTCGGCAACCAAAGGTGTGATTGCGGTTGAAAAACCAATTCCCAAGGACATCGCAATGAAAATAAAACTATTCCCCAGCGAAACTGCAGCCAACTCCGCAGTCCCCAATTGACCTACCATGATATTATCGGCGAAGGCTACAAAAGTATGTCCCAACATACCCAAAATAACCGGATAGGCCAATCGTAAGTTATACATAAACTCTTTGGTGTATTGTTGAAACACGGCTAGGTTTTAAACGGGCGTAAAGATAGATGTATTAGCAGGATTTAAAAGTGGTTTTTTTTTGATTCTTCCTTTTGAAGATAGAGATACCCTTAACGGGTTATTGCATTTTCAGGTATGGATTTTAAAATCTTGCAGGCAAGGCAAAAAAAGAACTTTGATTCAATTGGTTTCATCTATCGCTAAAGTTGCTATGAGCTTAAATACATGAATCCATACCTCATATCCATCAATTTGAACTTAAATCTTATGCCAAATTTCGCAAACTTCACTTATCACTATGAATTTATGTGAGACCAGACTTATTTCAAAAAAGATACAAAACTGAAAAACCAAATGCGCCTAATAATGTAAACCAAAACAAATGAAGGAATTATTCTTAATTATAACTGCTGTAGTAAGCATCACTTTTACCAATTCACAAACTACTCAATCAAGTCTTCGGAATGTGGCAGGCTATACTGATAGTGATGGCGCAATTCAAAATAGTAGCTATTCCGTAATTGGATATATTAAATATGACGGAACGGTCCAAAGCAGCAGTCGCAACACCATTGGTTATGTTAAAGGTGATGGCACTATTCAAAATAGTAGCTATTCGATAATTGGATATATTAAAGATGACGGAACGGTCCAAAACAGCAGTCGCAACACCATTGGATATGTTAAAGGTGATGGTGCTATTCAAAATAGTAGCTATTCGATAATTGGATATATTAAAGATGACGGAACGGTCCAAAACAGTAGTCGTAACACAATTGGTTACGCTAGAGGCATCAAAAAAGAATGGACTGCCTTGGCTTTTTTCTTTTTTACTTTTGAATGATTAAAAGTGCTTTATTTACAATTAGGGTTGCGGAACCCAACCACTTTGTTATATAAACCAACACCATCTTAATCATTGCATTTTGGCCTCTTCCCAAAATACATCCATTTCGGCCAAGGACATTTCTTTAAGGGATTTGCCCATACTCTTGGCCTTGCTTTCAAGATATTGGAAACGTTTTATAAACTTTTTGTTGGTTCGTTCTAAAGCGTTTTCAGGATTTATGTGTAAAAATCTGGCGTAGTTCACCATAGAAAAAAGGACGTCACCATACTCTGCCTCCAATCGGTCTTTATCGTTGGTTTTGATTTCCTCCTGAAGTTCAGAAAGTTCCTCTTGGACCTTTGCGAAGACCTGTTCGGGCTGTTCCCAGTCAAATCCCACTCCTGCAACCTTTTCTTGAATTCGATTGGCTTTCACTAAGGCCGGAAGACTGTTGGGCACCCCTTGGAGAACGCTTTTTTTGCCTTCCTTCAACTTGATGTTTTCCCAATTTTGTTTTACTTCCTCCTCGTCTTTTACCTCAACATCGCCATAAATATGTGGGTGACGGTTAATTAATTTTTCGCAAATGTCATTGGCCACATCGGCAATATCAAAATCGTTTGTCTCGGAACCTATTTTGCAGTAAAAAACAATGTGCAAAAGAAGGTCACCCAACTCCTTTTTTACCTCATCCATATCATCGTCCAGAATGGCATCGCCCAGCTCGTATGTTTCCTCAATGGTCAAATGTCTGAGGGACTGCATGGTCTGCTTTCTGTCCCACGGACATTGTTCACGAAGTTCATCCATAATGGTTAATAGACGGTCAAAGGCGTTGAGTTGTGCTTCTCTAGAATTCATGCCAAAATCTTTTTCTAAAAGTACAAAGTCCAAAAATTAGGGCATGATGTATTTTTGGGTTATTTTAGAAGACTATCAACCAGTTTTCAACACCAATTATCAAATGACACGTATCACCTGTATTATTGTCATATTTTCCGTTTATTTTGCACACTTCAATAACCCAATCATGGCTCAAGAAAAAACCATAGATCAAAAAGTAGATTCTCTATTACAAAAGATGACCCTTGAAGAAAAAGTGGGTCAAATGAACCAATACAACGGTTTTTGGGATGCTACTGGCCCGGTTCCAAAAGGAGGCAATGCCGCCATGAAATATGAGCATCTTAAAAAGGGATGGGTAGGGTCCATGCTCAACGTAGTCGGCACCGAGGAAATTCGAAAACTTCAACAAATTGTTGTGGAAGAATCCCGTTTAGGGATTCCCTTGATTTTTGGTTATGATGTGATTCACGGATACAAAACCCTCGCTCCGATTCCTTTGGCAGAAGCAGCCAGTTGGGATATGGAGGCTATTGAAAACTCCGCCAAAATCGCTGCGGATGAAGCTTCGGCCGTAGGTCTTAATTGGACCTTCGCCCCCATGATAGATATCTCGAGAGACCCAAGGTGGGGACGGGTTATGGAAGGTGGTGGAGAGGATACCTAT